>JBDTQZ010000190.1:0-5072 GCA_039931935.1 Burkholderiaceae bacterium
CTGCAGCAGCTGATCATGGAAAGCAACGGCAAGCGCGTTACCGTCGATGGCGCCGCGGTCGACTGGCAGACCGCGCCGATCATTTGGGGTGAGCCTGGCACCAACGGTCAGCATTCGTTCTTCCAGCTGCTGCATCAGGGAACGCGCTTCGTGCCAAGTGACTTCATCGGTTTTTGCCGCACCGATAATCCACTCGGCGACCAGCAAGATCTGGTAATGGCCAATCTGTTCGCGCAAGGTGAAGCGCTAGCGTTCGGCAAGACGCCCGAGCAGGTGCGGGCCGAGGGCACAGCCGACGCACTGGTGGCGCACCGTTCCTTCCGGGGCAACCAGCCGAGCAATACGATTCTGGCGGAGCGGCTGACGCCGTACACGCTTGGTGCGCTGGTAGCTCTGTATGAGCACAGTGTGTTTGTGCAAGGCTCCATCTGGAACATCGATTCATTTGACCAGTGGGGCGTAGAGCTCGGTAAGGCGCTCGCGACGCGTACTGCGGCCGAGCTACGCAGCACATCGGAGCCCGAGCTCGCACACGACAGTTCGACCAACGCGTTGATCCGCCGCTATCGAGCGCAGCGGTAGCCGTTGTTCGGCTTCACGAGCCGATCGCGTAGGGTTGCGTGAGCACTTCCAGCAGATGACCGTCCGGACTATCGAAGTAAAAGCCGCGTCCGCCATTGTGGCGGTTGATTTCTCCGGAGCGTTTCTTGCCGGGGTCTGCCCAGTATTGGAGCCCGCGCTCGCCAACGCGGGCGAAGATCGAATCGAAGGCGTCTTCGTCGATCAGGAAAGCGTAGTGCTGAAACGCGACATCTCCTTCGACCTGATCGAAATCCAGTGATGCGCCGTCGTCAAGAGTGACGACCAGAAAGGGGCCGAAGCGGGTAGGTGCGGCTAGGCCAAGAATGTCCGCCAGAAACGTTGCTGAGCGCTGCTGATCTCGACACCCGACAATGGTGTGGTTGAATCGAATGCTCACGTTGCGTTCTGCCTAGACGGATAACGTTCAATACGCGCAATATATCGCTGCCAATCTCAACCACGGAGGTGCCATGAATCGACAGTCCTGCCTCGCAACGCTTTTGTTCGTTCTGCTAGCGGCTGGTTGCGCCAGCCCGTCAAGCCAGAGCGATACCAAATGGGTCACGCTGATCGACGGCGGCAGCGGACTCGATAACTGGATTCGGGTCGGCGACGCCAACTGGCGAACGGTGGACGGCGCCATCCAAGCCGACAAGAAGACCGACAAAGCGGCGAGTTTTCTGGTAACGAAAGATTCGTACACCGACTTTCGAATCCGCGCCGAGTTCTGGGTCAGTGACGATGCCAACAGCGGGATCTATATGCGTTGCGCCGATATCAAGAACCTGACCGACCGGACGTGCTACGAGGCTAATGTCTTTGACCAGCGCCCGGACCCCACCTACGGCACCGGATCCATCGTTCATCTGTCGCCGATATCGCCGATGCCTAAGGCCGGCGGCAAATGGAACACGTACGACGTCACGGTCAAAGGCACGCGTTTGGTTGTGACGCTGAACGGGGTCGTCACCGCCGACATTCAGGACAGCAAACTTGCCAGCGGCCCAATTGCACTGCAATACGCAGCCGGCGTCGTCAAGTTCCGCAAAGTTCAGATCGCGCGCCTCTGATGGCCATTGCTTTGTAGATGTTATTACGATACTGTATCAACATCTACAAAGTAACCACAGGAGGCACGGCATGCGATACGAGTTAGCCCCCATTTATTGCCGCCCATGGCTTTTGAACGGATTGTCGAAGCAGCTCATCGAAAGCCACTATGAAAACAACTACGGCGGCGCCTTACGCAAGCTGAACGCAATCACCGAAAGGCTCGAGTCGCTCGATTTCGCCACTACTGCACCGTACGTCGTCAATAGTCTGAAGCGCGAAGAACTCATCGCACTCAACTCCACGTTGCTGCACGAGCTGTATTTCGCATGCTTGGGCGGGGATGGGAAACCGACCGAGACACTTCAGCAGGCGCTGGCCCGGGATTTTGGTTCGGTAGATCGCTGGCGGAGCGAGTTCGTTGCAATGGCGAACGGATTGGCAGGTGGCTCGGGCTGGGTGTTGCTCGTTTACGTGCCGCGCGACGGTCGCCTAATCAACCAGTACGCGGCCGATCACAGCCAGGCCCTTGCGGGCGGCATTCCGATCTTTGCGCTGGACATGTACGAGCATGCCTTCCACATCGACTTCGGCGCCAACGCTAAGGCGTACATCGAGGCTTTCTTGCGCAATGTTGACTGGAAAGCGGTGCAGGGTCGTTACGAAGATGCCTCAAAAGTCGCACCGCCACGCCCACTCGTACAAGAGGAGTTCGCCGATGTACCGGGCATTTCCCCGGAGGAGGTCAAGGCGATGATCGACGCCGGCAAACCTGTCCAGATCATTGATGCTCGGCCGCAGTATTACGTTTCCCGCACGCAGGACATCATGGACGGCGCTCGGTGGCGTGATCCCGATCGTGTGCAGGAATGGGTCGGGGAGCTTTCGAAGTCAGATCCGGTGGTCACGTTCTGCGTGTACGGATTTCACGTCGGATGCCAAACCGCCGTTGCGTTGCGTGATGCCGGCTTCGACGCCCGGTACATGAAGGGCGGCCACTCGGCGTGGAAGGCCATTGGAGGGGCCACAAAGATGTACAAGTAGCGGGTTACAGCCGCTCGACGATCGTCACGTTCGCAACCCCGCCACCCTCGCACATCGACTGCATTCCATAGCGCTTGCCGGTGCGGCGCAGCGCGTGCACCAGTGTCGTCATCAGCTTCGCACCCGAGGCGCCGAGCGGGTGGCCCAGCGCGATCGCGCCGCCCGATGCATTGAGCCGGGCAGGGTCGGCGCCGTTGGCCTTCAGCCATGCCAGCGGCACGGACGCGAAGGCCTCGTTGATTTCGAAGAAGTCAATCTCGTCGAGTCGCAAGCCCGCTTTGCGCAGGGCAATGGGCGTTGCCGGTATCGGGGCCTCGAGCATGATGACCGGGTCATGGCCGAGTACCGTCATCTGATGCACGCGCGCCAGCGGCTTCGCTGACGCGCCCAGCAGCTTCAGTCCACGTTCATTGACCACCAGCAGCGCTGCAGCGCCGTCGCAGATCTGGCTCGCCGTGGCCGCGGTATGCCGGCCGCCTTCCTGCAGAAGCTTGACAGCGCCGATGCCTTCGCGTGTCGCATCGAAGCGAATGCCTTCGTCGGTCGCGTGCGTCTGTCCGGTCGCGGCGCCTTCCGCCGTGCGTGCCGACAACGGCAGGATTTCGCCGTCGAAATATCCGGCGCGAGTCGCTTCGCTTGCGCGCTGATGGCTGCTCAGCGCGTAGTCATTGAGTTCGTCCTTGGCCAGCTCATATTTCACGGCCAGCATTTCGGCGCCCGCGAACTGGCTGAACTGCACACCTGGGTAGCGTGCCTGCATTGCGGGGCTCATGTAGCTGCCGAAGCCGTGCTTGAACGGCAGCGTTGCCGGCAGGCCCATCGGCACACGCGTCATGCTTTCGACGCCGGCGGCAATCACGACGTCCATGCTTCCTGCCATCACCGCCTGGGCCGCAAAGTGCAGCGCCTGCTGCGACGATCCACACTGCCGATCGATCGACGTAGCCGGCACCGACTCCGGCAGACGCGATGCCAGCACGGCGTTGCGGGCGATGTTGTTTGACTGTTCGCCCGCCTGGCCGACGCAGCCCATGATGACGTCGTCGATCACGGTCGGATCGATGCCGGTCCGCGCCACCAGCGCGTCGAGTACCGCAGCGGCGAGATCGGCCGGGTGCCACCCACTCAAGCGGCCGCCCTTGCGTGCGCCTGCCGTACGGACCGCGTCGACGATGAATGCTTCGGCCATTAATATTTCTCGCTAAGCTCGGGTTGCTTTCGAGCGCATGATCACGTAGGGTCTGAAGAATATAGCGAAGGCGATTCGCGCACCGCGCATCGCACAGTTCTTACCAAGAGGAGTTGACTATGGGCAACCGCGATCGGCAACGCAAGGAAGCAAAGAAACCTAAGCAACCCAAAAAGCCACCTTCACCTTCACTGAACTGACTTCTGCTTCCAAGGAAAACGGTGTTCAGAAGCGCGATCGGACTGTTCGCTCTGTCGTTACTGTTGTCTTGCGCGACTACATCTCAGGTGCCCGCTGCTGCCCGTTCTGAACTCGCTCCGTCAGGGAAGCTGCGCGCCGCGATTAACTTCGGCAATCCTATTCTCGCGCTGAAGGACCCGGCTACCGGCGAGCCGCGCGGAGTGTCGGTCGACCTTTCGCGAGAGCTCGCGACGCGTCTCGGCGTTCCGGTCGAGTTGATCATCTACGATGCCGCCGGCAAGGTCGTCGAGGGATTGAAGGTCGGAGCCTGGGACGTTGCCTATGTCGCGATCGACCCGGCACGCGCGGTCGACGTCAGCTTTACCGCAGCGTATGTCCTGATCGAGGGTGCCTACTTGGTGCCGCAAAGCTCTCGGATTCGCAGCAACGATGAGGTCGATCGTCCTCACGTGCATGTCGTCGCCGGAGCTGGAAGTGCTTACGACCTATTCCTGACGCGAAACCTGAAACAAGCCAAGATTGTTCGGGCACCGACATCACCGCAGGTCACGGATATGTTCGTGGCGCAGAAGCTCGAAGTCGCGGCCGGCGTGAAGCAGCAGCTCGAGGCCGACGCCCGGCGCATCCCCGGACTGCGTCTGCTTGACGGACGCTTCATGGTGACCAACCAGGCGATGGGAACGCCTAAGGGTCGAGGCGAAGCGGGCGTGAAGTATCTGCGCGAGTTCATCGAGGAGATGAAAGCTTCGGGTTTTGTCGCTCAGGCGCTCGCGCGGCATCGCGTTGAGGGCGCCTCAGTTGCGCCGCGCGGCGATTGAATAAGGCGCACTAATTCAGCTTCACGACCGCCACAATGAGCGTTCGTGCGGCCGACACCTTGCCACAATCTCGTGAGCTGACATAACGGTTCACGCTTCGGTCCAACTCGATGACCTTCGCACGCACACCGTTTGGGCAGCAACGAAGCTACGGCGTCGTACGCTCGGCGCTGATCGGCTACGGCGTG
>JBDTQZ010000191.1:0-5047 GCA_039931935.1 Burkholderiaceae bacterium
GTGGTTGGCCGAGCAGCGTGAAAAAGCGGTCCTTCCAGGGGTTGCCGATCAGGTTGCCGAAATCGCGTATCGATTTCAGATTTGGATAGCGCGTCAGAATTTTCTCGATCGTGAATGCGTTGTACGAGTTGGCGAGAAACGCGTATTGCTGCGATTTGCTCCAGCCTGCGTACTGCGCCGGCGTGACCGCAGACAGCGACTGCAGATAGGCGGCAAGTGCCGCACGCTGCTGTGCCAGACCTTTGTAATCCACCTGACTCGCATTTGTGTGACCCTGACCGTCCTTGATCAACTTCACATGCTGGCGCAACAGCGCATCCCAGGCTGAGTGCGAGTGATCAAAAGTGGATTGCGCGCCCAAGTGCAACGGAAATGAATGCAGCGCAATCGCCGCCAAAAGGAAATCACGCCTTGGCTTCATGCATTCCGCCATGCATCGGTGCAGGCTCATCCGGGTACGCGCGACGCTTGTTGCCGCTCATCGAAAGCAGTGCTCGTACAACGGCCCCAAGTCCGCCGGCACCGCGGCGCCAAGCCTGAAACGCTGCGAGCACGGCCCATTGACCCTGCGTGACCGTTGATCTCTTCCATGCGCCGGCCGCGTACTTGTTGGCTTCGGCCAGCGTCGGGTAAATATGAATCGTGCCGAGAATCTTGTTCAGTCCCAGGTTTTGCTTCATTGCGAGCACGTACTCGGCAATCAAGTCCCCTGCGTGAACGCCAACGATCGTCACGCCGAGAATCTTGTCAGTGCCCGGCGCAGTCAGTACTTTGACGAAGCCGTCGGCTTCGCCGTCGGCGATCGCGCGATCCAGATCGTCGATGCCGTAAACGGTTGTCGTGTGCGCTATTTTCTTTTCTGCCGCTTCCTGTTCGTTCAACCCTACGCGCGCCACTTCAGGATCGGTGAACGTTGCCCAGGGAATCACCCGATAATCGGCCTTGTATTTCTTGAACGTACCAAACAGCGCGTTGACCGCCGCGTACCACGCCTGATGCGACGCGGTGTGCGTGAACTGATACGGCCCGGCGACGTCGCCGCACGCGTATATGTTCGGATAGAGCGTTTGTAGGGTGTCGTCGGTCTCGACCGTCTTCTGGGGCGTCACCTTGATCCCGAGCTCTTCGAGCCCGTAACCGCTGGTGTTCGCCACGCGGCCGACGGCGACAAGCAGCTGATCGAACTCGATCACAGCCTGCTTACCCTCGTGCTCGGCGATCAAGCGGCGTGCGTTGTTGTCCATCTCAAATCGCACCGCCTTGTGGCCGAGCTTCACATCGATGCCTTCGGCGACGAAGCGGTCATGCACCCGCTGCGAGACTTCAGGATCTTCGCGCATCATCACTCGCGGCAGCATCTCTATTTGCGTCACCTGACTGCCGAGCCGGGCAAACGCCTGCGTCAGCTCGCAACCGATCGGGCCACCGCCAAGCACGATCAGCCTGCGCGGGAGCTCGCGCAGATTCCACACGGTGTCCGACGTTAGATAGCCGACCTGATCGAGGCCCGGAATCGGCGGAACAAACGGCCGTGCGCCGGCGGCGATGGCGATCGACCGGGTGGTCAATGTCCGGCGGCCGATGGCGGTGTCGACTTCGACCGTCCACGGCGATGTGATCTTCGCGGTGCCGGCAATGCATTCGACGCCAAGCGCTTCATAGCGCTCGACCGAATCATGCGGTTCGACTTCCCGGATGACTCGCGAAACCCGCTCCATCACGTCCGAAAAGGCAACCTTGGCGTTCGCTTGTTCGATTCCGAACTCACGCGAGCGTGCAATGTGGGACAGCAGCTTCGCCGATCGGATCAGCGCCTTCGATGGCACGCAGCCCGTGTTCAGGCAGTCGCCGCCCATCTTGTGCTTTTCTATCAATGCAACCTTCGCCTTGGTCGCCGCGGCTATGTACGCCGACACGAGCCCTGCCGAGCCGGCGCCGATCACGACCAGGTTGTAGTCGTACGATGCAGGCCGCTTGCTTTTCCACTTTGCGTACACCTTGCGCCCCTTGATTGCGTCGAGCGTCTTCTTCGCTGCCAGCGGCAAGATGCCAAGCAGGACGAACGCGATCACCAGTCCGGCCGAAACACGGAATTCGCCCAGCTTCGTTCCGGCGTAAACATAGGCAATAGTGCCGGCCAGCATGCCAAGCTGGCTAACCCAGTAGAACGTCCACGTGCGGATCTTCGTCAGCCCCATCAGCAGATTGACGACGAAAAATGGGAACAACGGCACAAGCCGCAGCGCAAACAAATAAAACGCACCCTCTCTTTCGATGCCGGCGTTTATCGATGTAAGGCGGTCGCCGAATTTGGCCTGCACCCAGTCCCGCAACAGCAGGCGCGACGCTAGGAACGCAAGCGTGGCACCGATTGCTGACGCAAACGAAACGAGGACGATGCCGACTACAAGGCCGAAGACCGCACCACCGATCAGTGTGAGGACTATCGCCCCTGGAATTGACAGCGCCGCCATCGCGATATAGGCCACCAGGAATATTGCGGCGGTCTGCCATGGATTCTCAACGTAATACGTATCGACCTGTGCGCGCTTCAACTTGAAGAACTCGAGCGAAACGTATTGCTGTAAATCGAAAACAAAAAATGCAGCGATGGCGGCCAGCAGCACAAGCGCGATCAGCAGACGAGTCTTGTTCACGATGTTTCCCCGGCAAATTCTTGGGCGCTTGCACCCTTCGCGAGCGAGCTTAGGTCGATCGGGGCTTCGGCATCACGCCGCTCGGCATTCATGCAGCGGCGCGCGGCCCAACGCCTCGTCGACTGAAAAATCCGGCCCGTTAAGAATGCGATGGAGATATGAAACTGAAGCCGGTGAGTACCTGGGCCACAGCCGCTCGAACTCCTCGTCCCATGCAGCAGTGTCGAATCGCACCGCCAGCGCGTCGACGTACACACCGGCCATGTCGGCGCCATAGAGGCGCGCGGAGGCTAACGCGCGCGGAACGGGTAGGGTCGCGAGCCGCGTGATAACGCCGTAGCGCGTGTTCGCAAAATTGGGCATGCCAGCGGCGCCGTTATTGACGACGAATCGCTCGCCGAGCGGGGTATCGAACAGCTTCAGCGCCGGCAGACAGGTATGGGTTGATGCAAAACCGTCGAGCGCGGCTTGCTCAAATACGGCGCTCAATGCGGACTCACGCTCTACGCTGTGCAGCGAATTGTGCGCAAAGCGCCAACCTGCCAACGCCCACGCATCGCCGTGCACGACGCCGATACGAGCACTGCCAACCTCTGCCACCAGGTGCATTGGCAATGCCGCCAGCCGCGGGCGGGTTCCGGGCGTCAGCGCGTCGACCCGACGCGCGGTCGCACGCAACCTGTCGAGTATTTCATTGGAGCGCTCGACGTCATCGTCGGGCACAGACTCGGGATATGCGCAGCCGCACCCGTTGGCGTCGTCATCATCTGCCAACTCGGTCTCGACGTTGCCGCGCAATGCCGCGTGCCGCGCAACGATGCTGTCGATATGTGCGAAAGCATCAACGTCGGCGTCGAACCAGTGGTAGTCGCCGTTAAAAACGATTTGCGCGTCCACTGTTTCGCACGCGGCCATTCTTTCGATTTCGGCGAGCGCGAAGCGATTCCCATATAGCCCGCCAACGACGTATAGCGCCTCGGTCCGCAACTCCGGCGGACGCGCAAAGGACGACGGCGAGTAGCCGTAAGACGCCGGGCAGATTCGGCCGGCAATACCGGCTACACCGCGTGCCGTATCGATCGCACTCATCGTCTGGCGCATTTAGCGGTCGAGCGCACCGCCGCACGACGAGCCCTGCCCGGCGGTGCATGCGTAGCAGTGATCGGCGATCGCGATTGGGTTATCGGCCAGATCGGTCACCAGCAGGTCGGCGAGGTGCACGCGATTCTCCCGACGGCCCTGCTCGCGCAGCGGAATCGAAAGCATCTGGTTGAAATCGCAGTCGAACAAATAACCGCGCCAATCGACCGACACCAGGTTGCGGCACATCACGCCATCAAGATTGTCGCCGCGATGCGCGCTACGCAGCAGCGCCATGTAATCACGAAATATCCCTTTACTGACCAGCGTACTGCCGAAACGCGAAATCGGTTGATTGGTGATCGTCAGCAACCGGTTAAATCGAATGCCGAAGTTCTCGCCGAGCAGACGCTTGTAATCTGCCTCGAGCTTGACTTGCGGCGGCGGCAACACGGGCCCTTGCGGGTTGAGCTTTTGCAGTCCGCGAATACTCTTGTCGAACACGCCGGCACCGCGCTGCTTATCGACGTTTTCCTGCGAGTAGCACGGCAGCGAAGCTACCACGTTCACTCCCTCTTCGGCCAGAAACTCGGCCAGCGTTTCCTGGTGGGGTTCTTCGAGGATCGTCAGATTGCAGCGGTCGATCACCTCGATGCCCATTGCACGCGCGGCGCTGACCAGCGAACGGAAGTGCACATTCAATTCGGGTGCGCCGCCTGTGAGGTCGAGGCTGCGGATCGAGCGCGCGCGAAGCACTTCGAGCACCAGATCGATCGTCGCGCGATCCATCTGCTCGGTGCGATTGGGTCCGGCGTTCACGTGGCAATGCACGCACGTCTGGTTGCACGTGTAACCGAGATTGACCTGTAGCGATTCGATCGCGCGGCGGCGGATCGACGGAAAGTCGGTGACTCTAAGAAGTGGCAGTGTGGCGTGCATAGAGGTCCTATTGCCCCATACGACGCACCGCAGTGCGCATTAGTTCGATCTGGCGTTCGAAGCGCGAACACATGTCGCAGATCACCAGGTGTAACCGCAGCCGCCAACTTTCCGAAGGCTTAATCGGCCGGTCCATCCGCTCCGACAACAAGCGGTGCGCGTGGCTGCATGGAATTCGAATCCAGCCAAATATCATGCTCGGGCGGCACCAAACCATTGCATCTCAAGGCACTCGCGCAGGCGCATGCGCGCCCGAAATAACATGACGAAGCAATTGGTCGACGTGATGCCCAGTTCCTTACAGATCTCGTCGGTTTCGTACTCGAGCCACTCTCGCATCATGAAAATGCGCGCCAGGCCGGCCGGCAGCT
>JBDTQZ010000192.1:0-5031 GCA_039931935.1 Burkholderiaceae bacterium
ATCTATGGTTCGACGCGCCGCACCGGCCGACGAGAGATGCGGATTTTCTCGGCTTCGGTGCAGTGGACGCCGCCACGCTTGCTGCGACCATCGGCTTGAGTAAAAAGGGCCGCATTGCATCGCGGCCCACCGATTCTTTGATCACCACCCACTTCTACTTCTGCATCACCCACTTGCCATCGACAATCTGAATCATCACCGCAGCGCGCTGGTCCAGACCGAGATGGTCGGTTGCGCTCATGTTGAAAATTCCGTGCGCACCGGCGGCGTTCTTTACCGCTTCGAGCGCATCACGCAGCGCAACGCGAAACTCCTTGGTGCCCGGCTGTGCCTTTTTCAGCGCGACTGGTATCGCCTGTTGCAACAGCACCCCGACGTCCCACGCGTGCGCGCCGAACGTCGATACGCTGCCCTTTCCCTGCGCGCCTTCATAGGCGGTCACGTACGCGATCGCGCTCTTTCTGACCGGATGATCGCTCGGCAACTGAGTGGTGACCAGCACCGGCCCGGCGGGCAGGAAAGTGCCTTCACAGTCCCTGCCGCACACGCGCAGGAAGTCGTTGTTCGCCACCCCATGGGTCTGATAGATCTTGCCGCCATACCCGCGCTCCTTCAGCGTCTTTTGCGGCAACGCGGCGGGCGTGCCCGAGGCAGCGATCAAGATCGCGTCGGGCTTTGCCGCGATCAGTTTCAGCACCTGCCCGGTGACCGACGTGTCGGAGCGCTGGTAGCGCTCGCTGTCCAGAACCTTCAAACCGCGCGCCTCGGCGAGCTTCGAAAACTGAGTCCACCAGCCCTCACCGTAGGCGTCGGCGAATCCGATAAAGCCGACCGTCTTGACGCCCTGAGCGAGCATGTGGCCGATGATCACCAGCGCCATCTGCTGATCGTTCTGCGGCGTCTTGAACACCCAGCGCCGTTTTTCGTCGACCGGCTCGACGATGCGGCTCGACGCGGCCATCGAAATCATCGGCGTTTCGCCTTCGGCCGCCACGTCGATCATCGCCAGCGAATTGGGCGTGATCGTCGAGCCGACCAGCACGTCGACCTTGTCTTCGCTGATCAATTTGCGCGCGTTGCGAACCGCGGTCGTCGTGTCGGACGCATCGTCGAGCACGATGTAATTGATCTTGCGGCCGGCGATGGTCTGCGGCAACAGCGGAATCGTATTGCGCTCCGGAATTCCGAGCGATGCTGCCGGACCTGTCGCGGACAATGTGACACCGACCTTGATGTCCTGTGCGGCGGCGACGCTCACGCCGAGCGCGGCACCCAGTGCCACGACCAATCTGATGGATTTCATTTGTCTCCTATATGGGTTTTAGCAATATCAACACGCATCTAATCAAACGCATCTAATCAAAATCAAACCTTCTCAACAAGCAGGGCGATACCCTGCCCCACTCCAATACACATCGTTGCCACGGCATAGCGCCCGCCTGTCTCCTTGAGGTGGCGCGCCGCTGTCAAAACAAGTCGAGCACCTGAAGCGCCCAGCGGATGTCCCAGCGCGATCGCGCCGCCGTTCGGGTTCACGTGCGCAGCATCGTCGGGCAAACCCAGCTGTCGCATAACCGCGAGCGCCTGCGCGGCGAACGCTTCATTCAACTCCAGCACATCGATGTCCGAAATTTTCAGCTTGTGACGATCGAGGAGCTTTTGCGTCGCGGGCGCTGGTCCGATTCCCATAATGCGTGGCGGAACACCGGCAGTGACGACACCACGCAGCCGCGCCATTGGATTCAATCGGTATTTGCTCACCGCCTCCTTGCTCGCAATCAGCAGCGCGACCGCGCCATCGTTGATTCCAGACGCGTTGCCTGCAGTCACCGTACCTTCGGGCGTGACGACGCCTTTTAGTTTCGCCAGAGCCTCGGGCGTGGTCTCGCGCGGATGCTCGTCCTGGTTGACTACGGTTTCGCCTTTCTTCCCGGGAGTTGTCACGGGAATCATTTCGTCGCGAAAGAAGCCGCGTGCATGCGCCGCTGAGTAACGCTGCTGCGATCTCAACGCGAAGGCATCCTGATCGGTACGCGCCACGCCGAAGTCACTCGCGACGTTTTCCGCCGTCTCCGGCATCGAATCGATCCCATATTGCGTCTTCATCTGCTTGTTGACGAAACGCCAGCCGAGCGTGGTATCGAACACCGAATTACTGCGCGAGAACGGGGAGTCCGCCTTCGGCATCACAAACGGTGCGCGCGACATTCCTTCGACGCCGCCCGCAATCATCAGCTCGGCCTCCCCTGCACGTATCGCGCGGGCACAGATTCCCACCGCGTCCATGCTCGAGCCGCACAAGCGGTTGATGGTCGCGGCGGGAACGTCAGTCGGCAGACCGGCCAGCAACGCCGCCATGCGCGCGACGTTGCGATTGTCCTCACCGGCCTGGTTGGCGCATCCGTAGTACACGTCGTCGACCGCGGCCCAATCTACGTTTGCATTGCGCTCGATCAATGCCTTCAACGGCAGCGCTGCAAGATCGTCGACTCTAACGCTCGACAGCGCACCGCCGTAACGGCCGAAGGGGGTGCGCACGCCGTCGCACAGGTAGGCCTCGTTCACGCGGTGGCCCTCAAGGGTGAGCTCGTACGGACCAGGCGAGACGGTCGCGCGGGCGCACGGACGCGGGCGATACCGCCGAGAAACAGATCGGTCACGATCGGCGCCATGTCTGCATAGGTGAGCGGACCTCGGTCCTTCAGCCAGGTAAACGTCCAGTTGATCATTCCGAACAGGATCATCGTCAGCGGCTTGACCAGCTCGCTGCGTTCGGTCTTCGGCGTGAGCCCTGAGACGACATCGGCAAACCCCAGCACGACCTTGCGCTCCTTCGCAAGCACGCGTGAGCGATGTGCGCGCTGCAGATACTTGACGTCCTGCACCAGCACGCGATGGCGCGCTGCGGAGTGTTCGTACTCGCCCATGAACAGCTCGATCAGGCGCCGCAAGTGCGCGGCCGGTGGCAACGACTCGACATGGACCTGATCGATGATTGCTTGCAGGCGCTCGATATAGCTCTCGGCGATGTCGGCGAGCAGGTGCTCCTTGTCACGGTAATAGTGATACATCAGCGCCTTCGATACGCCGCACGCGCGAGCGATATCGGCGATCGTCGCAGCAGCGTAACCCTTGTCCGCAAACTCACGCGCCGCTGCGTCGCGGATCGCTGCGCGCTGCTTTTCAAATCCGGCGGCCTTGGTTCTTGCCACGATCACCTCGCGTCGTAGGAAATAACGACGCGCTCGGTCAACGGGTACGACTGGCACGTCAGCACAAAACCTTCTGCGACTTCGTGCGGCTCGAGCGCGTAGTTCTTCGCCATCTTGACTTGCCCGTCGAGCACCTTCGCGCGGCAGGTACTGCACATTCCGCCCTTGCATGAAAAGGGCAGGTCGATACCCGCCTCGCGGCCTGCGTCGAGAATCGAATGCTGTCCCGGTATGAAGTCCACCTCGCGCCGTATGCCGTCGACAATCAGCTCGATATGCGACTGTGCAGCTTCGGTGTCGTCGATCGTCGGCACGGTGTCACTCGGAATTCCAAACCGCTCCACGTGCACGTGTTGTGAAGGCACTCCGGCGGCGATCAGCGCCACTTCGACTTCGTCGATCATTGTCAGCGGGCCGCAGACGAACGCCTCGTCGATCGTGTCGGGCGGTACCAGCGATTCGAGGAACTGTTTGACTTTGGCCGCGTCGATCCGCCCGTTGAACAGATCGACCTCCTGCGCTTCACGCGAAAAAACGTTGTACAGGCGAAAGCGCGTCAGGTAGCGATCTTTCAGGTCCTCCAAAGCTTCATGAAACATCACCGACGACTGCCGTCGATTGCCGTAGACCAGCGTGAAACGCGACTTCGGCTCGCGGGCGAGCGTCGTACGAATCAGCGACACCACTGGCGTAATCCCGCTGCCGGCGACAAACGCCGCGTATTGCTTGGCTTTGTCAGCATCGAGCGCGGTGAAGAAACGGCCCTCGGGTGTCATCACATCGATCTGATCGCCTGCCTTCAATGCCTCGTTGGCCCAGCGCGAGAACTTTCCACCGCCCACTTTCTTGATCGCGACCCGAATCTCGCCGTCGTCAAGGCCCGAACAGATCGAATACGAGCGTCGCAGCTCTTCACCGTCGAGTGTTGCGCGCAACCCAATGTGCTGTCCTTGCACAAACCGATACTCGGGCGCGAGCTCGGGCGGCAGGTCGAACTTCACGCTGATGCACTCGGGCGTTTCAGGCTGAACCTCGGCAATCCGCAGCGTGTGATACCTCGGTGTCATCACCAGTCGCAGTTCGGATAGGTACGCTGCAGGTGCTGCATCTCGGCGAGCAAAGATGTCAGGTGCTCGCCATGAATTCCTTCCTTGCCGCGCGAAGAAAATGCGGTTTGAGCCGGAACCTGCAGCGTCGCGACGTCAAGCACCGGGCGAATCACGGACAACCACCGGCTCTCAAGCGCCGACCAGGCGGGGCCAACGTCGGCACCGTCGATCCCAGATGCGCTGAAGAACTCGGCCGTATAGGGCCAAAGCGTGTCGAGTGCGCGTTGCATCCGCGCATGCGATTCGTCAGTACCGTCACCGAGCCTGATCACCCAATCCGATGCATGTTGCACGTGATATCGGGTTTCGGTCAGGCTCTTGTGCGCAATCTCGGAGAGCTGCGAGTCCGAAGACGCCTGGAGCGCTGCCCACATCTCCCGCTGAAACGTCGTGAACAAAAAATTGCGCACGATTGTGAAGGCGTAGTCGCCATTCGGCAGTTCGGCGATTGTCAGGTTGCAAAATTCTTTTTCGTTCCGCTCAAATGCAAACTGATCTTCGGTGCGGCCTTTGGTGTCGAGCTTTCCCGCATACGCATACAGCGAACGCGCCTGGCCGATCAAATCGAGTGCAACGTTGGTCAGCGCGATGTCTTCCTCGAGCACAGGCCCGTGACCGCACCACTCGGATAGCCGATGTCCGAGAATCAACGACGAATCGGCAATGCGCAGCACCGGCAGTGAGTCCACCGCCAGGGCGCACCGGCGTCC
>JBDTQZ010000193.1:0-5019 GCA_039931935.1 Burkholderiaceae bacterium
AGCAAGGTTCGACGTCAAGAAGTTCCATCGCGTGTTGCTGATCGACGGCCCGTTGCCGATGAGCGTGCTCGGTATCCAGGTGCGCGACTGGGTCGCAAGGGAAAATCCGATGCCGGCGCCTCGCCCTCGCGATGGAACTCGTTGAGCGCGACGCCGCACTGCAGGTGCGTTCATCGATCCGGTTGATGATGCGCGTGAGACGGCCAGAAGTTCTGCATCGACAAATAGGTAAAGGACGCGGACCAGGCGATCAGCAGCAGGCCGTTCAGAGCTTCCACTCCGGCGAGAAGACGCACTGGGCCCAACGGCGCGATGTCGCCCAAGCCTAGCGATGTATAAGTTTCCGCTGAAAAGTACAGGCACTCGAGGAAGGTCGTTTTTTTCTCACCGCCGAGATTGCCTACGTCGAGGAAGTGGATCAGCGCGAACGTTGATGCGCCATACAGCAGGATCTCGGCGGTGTGAGCAAGGAACGTTCCGAAGATCACCACCAATAGCTTGGTACGAACCGGAATGCGAAGTTGTGGAAGCCCGATGTGCAGGCCGCGCAGAACTTCGTAATGAATCAGAGTGGTCAGTGCGATAAGAACCAGACTCGAGATGATTACGACCGTCATGCCGCGGTACCACGGGACATAGGCTTTCTCACTTTCGTCGACTCAGGTGAAGCAAATGGCTCGAAGCTTACGATCATAGTTCGCGGAGGTGCGGCGTTAGGTTTCCCGCTTTTTGATCCAAATGACAACGACTCTATTGATGTTGCCGCCACAGACGTCCATCACGCGCGAGTGGGCGAGCCGATTGGCAGCCGCGCAACCGGACTTGTCGGTCATCGTCGCCGAAAGTGAGAGCGAAGCCGGCGACGCCATTGCACGCGCGGACGCGGCGTTTGGCACGGTGTCGCCGGTTCTGCTGCGCGCGAGTTCGCAACTGAGGTGGATTCAGGCACCGCAGGCAGCGCCGCCCGCTGGCTGGTACTACCCCGAGTTGATCGCGCATCCCGTAGTGGTGACGAATTTTCGCGAAATCTTCAATGACCACATCGGCGCGCACATCATGGCGTTCGTACTCGCCTTCGCGCGCGGGCTGCATCGGTACCTACCGCAGCAACTGAAGCGCGAGTGGCGCCCCGCGCCGAACGACACCGGCGTCATTCACCTCCCCGAGGCAACGGCTCTCATTGTCGGCATCGGAGGCATCGGCGCCGAAAGCGCGCGGCTCGCGGCCACGTTCGGCATCAAAGTCCTTGGAGTCGATTCGCGCCGCCGCGAGGCACCACCGGGCGTGGCAGAGCTCCATCCGGAGGCTGCGCTTGACTCACTGCTGCCGCGCGCCGATTTCGTCATCTTGACCGTTCCGCATACTCCTTCGACCGAGGGTTTTATGAATCGCGCGCGGTTCAGGCTGATGAAGCGCAGTGCCTTCTTCATCAACATCGGACGCGGCATGACGACGCGTCTCGACGACCTCGTGGCTGCGCTCAACGCAGGCGAGATCGCCGGCGCGGCGCTCGATGTGTTCGAACAGGAACCTCTGCCTGCGGATCATCCGCTGTGGACGACACCGGGCGTGCTGATCACGCCGCACACGGCGGGCTATGGTCCGTATCTGGACGATCGGCGTTTCGACCTTCTTTCCGATAACTGCCATCGCTTCATTGCCGGGCGGCCGTTACGCAATATGGTCGACAAATCCAGCTGGTTCTGAGCGAGCACAATGACGCCAGCAGGGAGGAAGCCATGAAACTTGATGATCGCGCTTTGATTCCGACCGTTGTCTTCATGGTGTTCATCAGCGCAGCGGCGGAGGCGCAAAGAGCCGGCGCAGCAGATCGACCTGGATTACGGCCGCGTCCCCTCGGCCCTACGACTCTGCCGGCTGTGGAAAACTATGTGCCTGCAGCCGCAGGCATTTTCGAAGTCGTCTCGGTCAGGGCAGCTGACGGAGTCGTTCGTCTGCGTGCGAGCGATGGAAAGCCGCTGGACGTCAGCGTTGCCGATTACGTTTACGAACTTTCGAAGTCGAAAGCCGGCGACAAGTTGAAGGTCGACTTCTTCCAACCGGACGAGGCAAATCTGCAGGTGAGCGCCGCCGGCATTTGGCCCGCGCAACCGGCGCAATAGCGCGTCTTCTGCTTCGCAGAGCGGGCACAAGCGAGTCCCGATCCTGCTGCCGCGGTTCGTCCGCCCCCGGCGTAGCCGGATCGCGAGCATTCGCAGCCTGTCGCAATCAGGTGGCCAGGCGGCATCGTGCCGCCTAGGGTTGCTGGTTCGTTGAGCTGGGGGAAGCACATGCTGAAGGTCTCTAGGTTTTGCTTGCTGCTCTTGATCGCAGGTTGCGTGTGCTTCATGCAGCCCCTGATGGCGGCCGATGGAGTCAAAGGCAACCTGGTCAGCGTCAGCTGGCTCGAACAGAACCTGAACAGTGCCGATCTTCTGATCGTCGATGCGTCACCCGCGCCGATGTACAAAGCGCAACATATTCCGGGCGCGATCAATGTCGACATCTTCAGCTATGGCGCGCAGGAAGCCTCCGTCCCCGAGATGGAGCAGCGCCTTCAATCCTTTGGTATCAGTCGCGGAAAGAAGATTCTGATTTACGACCAGGGTGGCTCGTTCATGGCTACCCGAGTTTTTTACGACCTGTACTACTACGGTTACCCAGCAAGAGATCTTCTTGTCCTCGACGGCGGGCTCGCCAAATGGCGCGCGGTGGGAGGAGCGGTAACGAAAGATCCGACCCCGGCGCCGCAGAAAGGGTCTTTCCGCATCACCACGATCACCGAGAACGCCAGAGTCAAGCTGCCGGAGTTTCTTACCGGAAGCGGTGACCCGAAGAACAACGCATTGGTCGAGGCACTCGATGCGAGCTGGCACTTTGGAGAGACCGCGTTCTTCGACCGGCCAGGTCACATCCCGAACGGCATCATGCTGCCCGCCGTCGACTTCTTTAACGCCGATAAGACTTTCAAGTCCGCTGACGAAATCAAGCGGATGGTGACCTATCTCGGGATCAAGCCGGAGCAGCAGGTCTATACGTACTGTGGCGGTGGAATCGCCGCGAGCGTGCCGTTCTTCGCCCTGAAGTTCATCGCCGATTACCCCAAGGTCAAGCTCTATCAGGAGTCTGAGCTGGGATGGCTGCAGGATGAGCGCGGTCTTCCGTACTGGACTTACGATGCCCCGCAGCTGATGCGCGAGACGAGTTGGCTGAAGACATGGGGCGGCAAGATCTTCAGGATGTATGGCGTTTCACAAGTCAGCATGATCGACGTGCGTTCTGCCGACGTATACAAACAGGGACACATGCCGTATGCACTGAACATCCCGGCGGATGTATTCAAGAGCAATGTGCACAATCCCGAGAAGCTCGCTGAGATTCTGGGTCAGGCAGGTGTCAATGCCTCGCATGAAGCAGTATTGATCTCGGACGCAGGTTTGGACGCAAGTTCAGCGCTGGCGTTCTTCATGCTGGAGAGCCTGGGGCAAAAGCGGGTCTCGGTCTTCATGGACCCGATCGACAAGTGGTTGGAGTCGGGTCTTGAAGTGACCAAGGACGCAACCGCTGTCGGCCCGAAGAAGGGACCCGCGGACTTGTCGATACCGCCGACCACCTATCCGGCTAATACACGCAAGAACACATTGATCGCGGACCCGAAAAGCACGCAGGAGTCGTATCCCAAAATTTTCATCGCTTCAGGCAAGGCCGTGCCCGCAAGAACTCCGGAAGGCAAGGTGGTTCATGTGCCGTACACGGATCTGCTGAATGCAGACGGTAAGCTAAAAGCCGCGAAGGACATCTGGAACATTCTCGTGAAGGCGGGTGTTCCAAGATATGCCGAGCTGGTGAGTTTCTCCGATGATCCCGGCGAAGCGGCTGCCAACTACTTCATCCTGAAGCTAATGGGCTATCCGGACGTGAAGGTGTTGTTGATGTAATGACTGCTCGAGCGGTCAGTCGATCGCTCGAAAAGGCCAAGCTACTCCGTTCGGCTGCCGCGTTTGTCGGGTTTGAACGGACTCAACGCCTGTAGTCGCCGCATTCCTCGCCGCTTTTCAAGCCGTGCGCCTTCGCCGGTAACGGTAGAAAGCGGAATGTCGAGTCCCGCACCCCGTCCCTCCAAGTCCAGGCAGCCTGTAGTGGCCGCTGCTCCTGCCGCGGAAGCGCGCCCGCGCGCGCCGCTGATCGATCTGCCGCGACTGCGGAGTGCAGAGCCGTCGCAGCGCCTGCAGCTGATCGCCGTTGCCGCTGTCGCGATGCTTTGGTTTGCATTCACCGTGTGGGCTTCGTCGTTCTACTTTGATGCGCTGGCGAATGCCGTTGGGCTCGCTGCCGCGATCCTCTTCATCGGCGGCCTCGCCCTGGTGCCGAGCATGGTGAACATGTTCGTCGTGGCGAGCCTGCTGACGGATCGCCGTCCGCCGCGCCGCGCGCTCGCCAAGTATCCGGCGCTCTCCGTGTTGATGTACGTACGCGGCCAAGGCCAGTCGATTGCCGAGACAATTGAAAGCATCCGCCGCCAGGAATATCCAGGACCTTTCGAAGTCATTCTGATCGATGATGCCTCGACTGATCACACAGCCCACAT
This sequence comes from Burkholderiaceae bacterium, assembly GCA_039931935.1. Lineage (GTDB taxonomy): Bacteria > Pseudomonadota > Gammaproteobacteria > Burkholderiales > Burkholderiaceae_F > JACCZX01. The sequence continues at coordinate 4,589 of JBDTQZ010000193.1, forward strand.
CGTGCGCGGCATGGGTTACCGCTGGATCAAGGTGCTGCGCCAGAGCAAGGGCCGCGGAAAAGCGGCGGCCCTTAACCGCGCGCTCGAGACTGCGCAGCACGATCTGATTGTCACGCTCGACGCCGATGCGATCCTGTTCGGTGATGCACTGTGGAGCATGGTCGAGCGCTACGTTGCTGCCGAAAAGGACGTGCGAGCGATCTCCGGCTGCGTACTGGTGCGCAACTCGCGCGAAAACTGGCTAACCCGGGCTCAGGAGTGGGACTACTTCCACGGCCTAGCGTCGATGAAGCGGATGCAGTCGCGCTACCAGGGCACGGTCGTGGCCGAAGCCGCGTTCACGATCTACGATCGCGCGGCCGTCATTGAAGCAGGCGGCTGGCGTTCCGACGTTGCCGAAGACGTGCTGCTGACGTGGGACATGCTGCAGC
>JBDTQZ010000194.1:0-5019 GCA_039931935.1 Burkholderiaceae bacterium
TTCGCGATCTTTCCAGTCACCGGATCGGGCTTCGAAATGATGGGCGGCGCCATATAGAAGTTCAACTTGTAGTCACCGTCGAACTGCGCGGCGATCTTGGCGCGGAACGCGGGATCGGAATGCAGCCGGCCGACTTCGTACTCGTCCTTGTAGGCGAGCAGCTTGAAGTAGAAGCGTGCAACCGCCTCGGTGACTCGAGTCGACTGCAGCCGGTCGGATTCGACCTTGCGCACGCGCTCGACCAGGTCGGCGTAGCGCTGCGCATAAGCAGCGCTCTGATAACCGGTCAAAAAGTCGACGCGCTTTGCAACGATTTCGTCGAGCGAGTTCGCAACGCGCTTCAGTTCGACGACGTTGTCAGGAAATGCAATGCGCTTGACCATCTCGACATCGTGCGCAGCGGCCCGGCCCCATTCGAATGCCTTCTTGTTGGCATCAATGGCCACCGCGTTGATCTCGATCGCGCGCTGCAGCGTTTCATACGCGAGCGGTATCCAGCCTTTTTGCCACGCGAAGCCCAACACCAACGGGTTGGTGTAGATCGCATCGCCCATTAACGCAGTCGCCAGTGCACTGGCGTCGATGAACGCGCACTCGCTATCGCCTATTGCTTCGCGCACTTGCGTCGCCAGGTTCGGGCTTCCGAATTGCCAGTTCGGATTGCGAACGAACTCTGCCGTTGGCGATTCGGCCGTATTAACGACCGCCTTGGTGACACCCGTCTTGATTTTCGACAGCGCTTCGTTACTCGCAGTGACGATCAGATCGCAGCCGAGCACGACATCCGCTTCGCCCATTGCGATACGAGTCGCGTATAGATCTTCCGGCGTCGGCGCGATCTGCACGTGCGAAAACACCGCTCCGCCTTTCTGTGCAAGGCCCGCCATATCGAGCACCGACAACCCCTTGCCTTCGAGGTGCGCGGCCATGCCGAGAAGCTGACCGATCGTAACCACGCCGGTACCACCCACGCCGGTGATGACGATCCCGTAGGCTCCTTCCGCTCTTAGCGACGGGACTGTGGGCTGCGGCAGATTAGGAATACTGCCGCTCGCGGTGGACTTGCCCTTTTTCAGCTGCCCACCTTCGACCGTCACAAAGCTCGGGCAGAAGCCGTTGAGGCAGGAGTAGTCCTTGTTGCAGCTCGACTGGTTGATCTTGCGCTTGCGGCCGAACTCGGTTTCGAGCGGCTCGACCGACAGGCAGTTGGACTTCAAATTGCAATCGCCGCAACCTTCGCACACCAGTTCGTTGATGACGACACGCCGCGCGGGATCGGGAAAGTGGGTTTTCTCTGCGGTGTTCTTCTTGCGTCGACGACGCTTCTCCGACGCGCAGGTCTGGTCGTAGACCATCACCGACACGCCGGGGTGCTCGCGCAGTTCGAGCTGGATCCGGTCGAGCTCGTCGCGATGGTGCACGGTGACGCCTTCCGCAAAACCGGCGTTCTTCGGATACTTGTGCGGCTCGTCGGTGACGACGACGATTTTGGTTACGCCTTCGGCCGCCATCTGCTGCGTGATCATCGGCACCGACAGTGGCCCGTCGTGCGGCTGCCCGCCCGTCATTGCGACCGCATCGTTGAACAGAATCTTGTACGTGATCGACACTCCAGCCGCGACCGCGGCGCGCACAGCCATCGACCCCGAGTGGTAGTAAGTCCCGTCGCCGAGATTCGCGAAAATATGTTTCTCGTGCGTGAACGGTGCCTGTCCGATCCACGGCACGCCTTCGCCACCCATCTGCGTGTACGTGCTCGTCTTGCGGTCCATCCAGATCGCCATGTAGTGGCAGCCGATGCCCGCCATCGCGCGCGAGCCTTCGGGCACGACCGTGGACGTGTTGTGCGGGCAACCCGAGCAATAAAACGGGGTGCGCTCGGTCACGACACGCGGCTTGGCCAGCGCTTTCTCCTTCGCATCGATCACGGCAAGGCGCATCTGCATGCGCGCGCGCACTTCGGCTGGCAACTCCAATTTGCTGATGCGCTGCACGATCGCCTTGGCAACGATCGCCGGTGAAAATTCGTAGTGCGCCGGCAGGATCCAGTTACCTTGTGGGACCGCCCACTCGCCGCCGTCCTTTTCGTCGAACTTTCCTATTACGCGCGGCACGCGCTTGCCGGTGCCGATCCAAGAGAAAAGCTCTTCCTTCAGCGCGTACTCGAGCAGCTGCCGTTTTTCTTCGACGACCAGAATCTCTTCGAGGCCTTCGGCAAACGAGCGCACTGCGGTCGCTTCAAGCGGCCACACCATGCCGCACTTGAAAAGCCGAATGCCGATGTCCTTGCATGTCTGCTCGTCGAGCCCAAGGTCCGCAAGCGCCTGGCGGGTATCGAGATACGCCTTGCCACTGGCAACGATGCCGAAGCGCGCGTGCGCAGAATCGATCACGGTTTGATTCAGCTTGTTGGCGCGGCAGTACGCGAGCGCTGCGTACAACTTGTAATCGAGCAGACGCGCTTCCATTTCAAGCGGGCCATCGGGCCAGCGGATGTTCAGTCCCTCGGGCGGCATTCTGAAATCGGCAGGAATGATGATGTTGAGTCGCTCGGGATCGACCATTACCGACGCCGAGGCTTCGACGACCTCTGTGACGGTTTTCATGCCCACCCACACGCCGGCATAGCGGCTCATCGCGAAGCCGTGCAGTCCCAGATCGAGATACTCCTGCACCGATGAGGGGTACAGCACCGGAATCATGCAAGCCTTGAAGATGTGATCCGATTGATGCGGCAGCGTTGAAGACTTCGCGCCGTGATCGTCACCGGCGAGTGCAAGCACCCCGCCGTGCCTGCTGGTGCCCGCTGCGTTCGCATGCTTGAACACGTCGCCGCAGCGATCGACGCCTGGGCCCTTGCCGTACCACATCGCATAGACGCCGTCGTATTTCGCGCCTTCGTACATGTTGACCTGCTGCGTGCCCCATACGGCCGTGGCCGCCAGATCTTCGTTCAGCCCTGGCTGAAACCGCACGTTGTGGCGCTCGAGCTGCTTTCTCGCGCGCACCGCGGTTTGATCAACGCCGCCGAGCGGCGATCCGCGATAGCCGGTAATAAAACCGGCAGTGTTGAGTCCCGCGAGTTGGTCGCGCTGATGCTGCAGCATCGATAAACGGATCAGCGCCTGCGTACCGCTCATGTAGGCGCGGCCGCGATCGAGCGTCCACTTGTCGTCGAGGGTGACTTCCGCGAGAGCGCGGCGGACGGCTTCGGTAAGGGGGGCGTTCATTCAGGCTCCTGCCAAAAATTGTGTTCTTGGAAGTCGGCCATTCAACGTGGATTCGTTTGGCCGGCGCAGCATTTGCAAACTCGGCGCCTTGTGGGCGCGGTCGGCAATCGTGTGCTCGTTTCGAGCAGGGCACGAGGGTAGCACTGCGGGGACATGCTCTCAATCATGCGCTGCGGCGTGGCACATCGTGTTCCTGCAAAGGCTCAGCTCGGTTCGGCGCGACAGCTCGCGTATCCTCATTTGGCTTCGGCTCCTCTTCCCAAAATGTCGCTTCGTTTTGCTCTCTGCGGCCTTGCGCTGCTGCCAGCGGCCGTCTGTTCGGCGCCCGCGCTCGATATAGACGGTTTGTCGCCCGACGTCGCCGCGTGCACCGACTTCGACCGCCATGTGAACGAAAAGTGGCAAGCCAGTGCGCGGATGCCGGCACATAAGGGGCGTATTGGCAGTTTTGAGGATCTGCGCGACACGAGCCGTCGCATTGTCGAAGATGCGCTGGCCGAAGCTGCCCGCCAACCGGGGCAGCTCGATACGCCCGGTAAGCGGCTGGCTGCGGATTACTACGTGAGTGGCATGGATCTGCCGTCCATCGAAAAGCGCGGCCTGACGTCACTAACGCCGCTGTTGTCGCAAATCGATGCGCTGAATGATCGTGCGCAGTTGCCCGCACTGCTGGGCAAGATGGCGCTGTATCGAATTCCTGCGCCATTTCTCGTGGCTGTTCGGCCCGACGAGAAGGACAAGCGTCGTTACCTCGTGGTGCTCGATCAAGCCGGGCTTGGCCTGCCCGATCGCGATGACTACTTTCGAGACGATGCCCGAACACTGGGGTTGCGCAATGCGTACGAGGTTTACCGGCGTCGATTGGCTCAGCTGTCGGGCGGCAACGCGGATGCGTCGGTCGCCAGCGCGGTGTTCGGGCTCGAAACGGATCTCGCACGGATCTCGCTGACGCGGGTCGAGCGGCGCGATCCGAACGTCGTTTACAACTTGCAAACAGTGCAGGCGCTGGCACAGCTTGCTCCGGGATTCGATTGGGCTGCGTACTTCGGCGCGCTCGGAATCCAGCGCACTTCGGAGCTCAATGCGGCCGTGCCTAAATTCGCGCAGCAGGTTGCACGCGCCGCAGCTGAGGCGCCGCTTACCGTGTGGCGCGCCTATCTTCGCCAACACGTGTTGGACGCTGCGGCTCCGGCGTTGCCGTCGGCCTATGTCAATGCGCAGTTCGACTATCGCAGCCGCGCAATTCGCGGTCTCGAAGCGCAGCCTTCGCGCGCTGAGCAGGTCATCGTCAGCATGACCGGTAATTCCGGATCGGAGCCGCTGGCTGAAGGACTCGGCCAACTGTTCGTAGCGCGAGCGTTTTCGCCCGAAGCGAAAGCGCGCGCCGTGGCAATGACCGAAGACATCAAGGCTGCGCTGCGTGCTCGCATCGAAAGACTCGACTGGATGAGCGCTCCGACGAAGGTGCGCGCGATTGGCAAGCTCGATGCGATGGTCTTGAAGATTGGATTTCCGGAACGATGGAAAAGCTACGAGGGTCTGACCATCGCGCGCGACGATTACTTGGGTAACTGGCTGCGAGCGAACGCGTGGGAGTTTCAACAGAGACTCTCGGATTTGAACCGGTCTGTCGATCGGGCGCGCTGGTTTGTTTCGCCCCATCTGGTCAACGCGTTTGCCGGCGGCCTGAACGAGATCGTGTTTCCAGCGGCAATTCTGCAACCACCGTTTTTCACTGCGCAGGCTGACGACGCGGTCAACTATGGCGGGATCGGCGCCGTGATCGGAC
>JBDTQZ010000195.1:0-5018 GCA_039931935.1 Burkholderiaceae bacterium
GCGGTTGGCCGAGTTGGTGTCACTCGACCATCATTATTTTGAAGCGACCGGTCAGGCGCCTGCATCAGTGAGTTGGATCGATCTGGCTGCTGCCGAGGCGACGGTTTTCGGTAAAGGCGGCAAAACGCGGCAAGTGCCGATTGGTACGCCGGCGTGCACGGCACTTGCGCGCTGGCTGGAAGCACGCCCGGCCCTGGCTCGCCAGGACGAACGCGCACTGTTCGTCAGCGCCGCCGGCGCTCGGCTGTCGGCGCGCAGCGTGCAGTCCAGGCTCGCGCTGTTATCCCGCAAGCTCGGCCTGGGCGTTCACGTTCACCCGCACGTCCTACGGCACAGTTTTGCGTCCCATCTGCTGCAATCGAGTGGTGACCTGCGCGCGGTGCAGGAGTTGCTCGGGCACTCGAACATCGCAACGACACAGATCTATACGCGGCTCGACTGGCAACATCTGGCCAAGGCATACGATGCCGCTCATCCTCGCGCCAAGCGCCGCCGTTGAGCCAGACTCTCGTCGTCCAATTGCACTAGACTCTCGCCCCCTTACGAAGCACAACGGCCGGAACACACCCGCTCCGGCTAGTTCGATCAAAAGCGCGATCAAAAGCGTGATTAAGAGCGGATCAAAGGCGACTGTTTATGGATGTAAGTGCAAGCGTGCCCCAGGTGCCGGTGACCGTCCTGACAGGGTTTCTGGGTGCCGGCAAAACCACGCTGCTCAATCGCATTTTGACCGAACAGCACGGGCACAAAATTGCGGTTATCGAGAACGAATTCGGTCCGGAAGGCATCGACAACGAGTTACTGGTGTCAGAGCCCGGCGAGCAGATCGTCGAAATGAACAACGGCTGCATCTGCTGCACCGTGCGTGGCGATCTGGTGCGCATACTGAACGACTTGAAGGCCAAGCGGCAGGCGGGCGAGATCGAGTTCGAGCGCGTGATCATCGAGACGACCGGCATGGCGAACCCCGGCCCGGTGACGCAAACGTTCTTCATGGACGACAGCATCTCGACCTACTACCTGCTCGACGCGGTGATCACCGTCGTCGACGCCAAGCATGGGCACGACACGCTGGATCAACAGCCCGAGGCGCAGAACCAGGTCGGGTTTGCCGATCGGATCCTGATGAGCAAGATCGATCTCGTCTCTGAAGCCGATGCGAAGTCGCTGAAAGACCGCTTGATCCAGATGAATCCGCGCGCTCCGATTAAACCGGTCAATTTCGGTGACGTTGCGATCGCTGACGTGCTCGACGTCCGTGGCTTCAACTTGAACGCCATCCTAGAAATAGACCCCGAGTTTCTTGCGGGGGAGCATCCGGATGCGGTGCGTGGCGGCGACGATCATCACCACGGTGGCGACGGTCGCGATGGAGACCTCGATCAACACGGGCATCACCACCATGACGATGCGATTAAGGCGTTCGTATTTCAATCGAACCGCGCGTTTGATCCGGCCAAGCTCGAGGAATACATGGGCACCCTTACACAGGTTTACGGGCCAGACATGCTTCGGTATAAAGGCGTGCTTTTCATGAACGGCAGCAATCGCCGGACGATATTTCAAGGCGTTCATATGCTGATGGGAGCCGATGTTGGCCGCCCCTGGGCTGCGAATGAAAAGCCTTCCAGCAAGGTTGTTTTCATTGGCCGCAACTTGCCGAAGGAAGCAATCATCAAAGGTCTCGAAGCGTGCCTGGCGCGCTAGACGCGCTCACATCGCACGCGACACTGATGCAACCAGGAATTTTCTAAAGAGGTTCACCGATGGCAGCAAAAAAACCGGCCAAGAAGGCCGCCAAGTCCAGCAAGGCTGCGAAGAAGGTCGTCAAGAAGAGCGTCAAGAAGAGCGTCAAGAAGAGCGTTGCGAAGGCACCGATTAGAAAAGCGCAGGCTCCCGCACGCAGAGCGAAAAAAGCACCTGCTCCAAAGAAAAAAAGTGCGAGCTCCTCCCGCCACGTGAAAGCATCGAAACCTTCGAGAGACGCTGCGCGCTCGAAGCTAGATTTGAAGGGCAAACCGGCGAAAGGTGCGAAAGCGCCGATTGCAGTGAACCCTCCGTCAGGCAGGCCGCGTGGCGGCAGACCGGCGCGCGAACGCAAGGATCAGCGGCCGATACCACCGATGCCGGCCCCAGGGCTCGCCAACACCGGGCCGATGACGACACCGCCCAAAGTCACGCCAGCCCCGTCGCCGAAAGATTTGGCTGCGGCGCACGAGTACCTGTTGGCGCGCTCGGCGACTCGGAGCGAAGAGCCGCTGGTGGTCAACGGCAAGCGCCTGCCGACCGAAGAGGAGTTGTTGAAGACGCGCGATGCTGACTATATGAACGCCGAGCAGCTGGCGTACTTCAAGCATCGACTGCAGCAAATGGAAGGCGAGTTGCTGCAAAACGCCGACGAAACAACCGAACATCTGCGCGAGTCGGTCATCGTTCCCGATCCGGCCGATCGCGCTACCATCGAGGAAGAGCACGCGCTCGAATTGCGCACTCGTGACCGCGAGCGCAAGCTGATAAAGAAGGTGCAGCAGGCTCTGGCGCGAATCGAAAGCGGCGAGTACGGCTATTGCGAAGAAACCGGAGATCCCATTGGGATTCCTCGCTTGCTCGCGCGACCGACCGCAACGCTGTCGCTCGAAGCCCAGCAGCGCCGCGAGTTAAAGCAGAAAATGTTCGGCGATTAAGGCGTCATTCAGCGATCAATATTCCGGGCGTAGCTGACAGGCGGGATTGCCGTGCAGATCGGCGGTTTGCGAGCGGACTAAAGTTGTTACTATCAAAAGCGATTGGCGCTTGCTCACTCGAACACGGTATCAAGTGCGACGGCATCCAGTGTCGCGCCGTTGAATGCGATCGGGCCTCGGCGAAAAGGGTTACTTGTTTCCGGTCCCTTCGCGGAATAGCAGAGGGGCTGCTGGTGCCAGAATCGTGTGTGCGAGGAGTGCGCACGAAGAATCTGCGAGCGCGAGTACAAATCGGATAACGGTAAAACGTAGTGGCCTTTTCCTTCTTCAAAAAAGATTCAAAAGATGCCGCAACGGCCGTGAAGGCAGGCTCACGCCAATCCACGTCCGCCAAGCCGGCTGCGCGTCCACTTCCCGGTCCGCTTAATCGCAATCCGTCGTCGACGATCGCGCGTGGCGCACAGGGCCCCGCGACTACCAATACTGTCACCGACAAGGATTTGCATCGGACCCTTGCAATTGAAACAGCGGCCAAAATCGATGCGATCGAGTCTGAAATGGCGCGTGACTTTTTACGCCCTGGCGGCGCGCCGACGATGTTCCCGAATTCAGCTGCCAACTCGACATTGCAGCGGCCGTCGCAGCAGCCCGACGCTGCCGAAGCAGCGCCCGCCAACGGCAAGGACGATAAGTCGCTCGAGGCGCTTGACATCATCTCCGAAGATTGGGCGGGCAACGTCAACGCGTTCGAGGTCTCGGCCGAAGGCGGTGGCTCGGCGATTGAAGAAACGGCAATCCTGTTCGCCAATGGCTTGATAGAGCCGGCTGAGGCCGGCCTGCGCGCAGCCATCCAGTCGGATCAGCTTGGAGAGGCCGCACAACACGGCTGGCTGATGCTGTTCGAGTTGTTGCAGCAGCGCGGTGACAGGGCTGGTTTTGACAGCCTGACGATCGAATACGTGCTGCGTTTCGAAAGCTCGCCGCCAGCGTGGATCGAATACAGGGACGAGCCCGAGCTAGCAGCGCTTGCCGCCGCCGTGGGACGCACCGCCCAAACGGCAGCCGCGCCGATCATTGTGCTGCCCGAGGTGGTCGACGAGGGTGTCGTCACCCATCTCGAGCAGCTGAAAAATCATTCGCAATCGCATCAGTCGATTACGCTCGACTCTTCGAACGTGCGCAGCTTCGATCCGATAGGCGCCGAGTTATTGCTGCGCGTGATCAACGCATTCAAGCGCGCGAGTCACGAGCTGTTGCTGCAGGGAGCCGATCAACTGGTCACCCCGTTACGCGCCGCGGTTGAAGCCGGCCGCCGCGATCCGAGCGACGCGGTATGGATGCTGCTGCTCGAAGTGTTCCGCCTGTTGAATCGGCAGCATGACTTCGAAGAAACCGGAATTCAGTATTGCATCACCTACGAAGTATCGCCGCCGTCGTGGGAGCCGGCCCCGCCGAACTTGAAGACGCGTGCAGCGGTACCGCAGGCGGTCGTGCCGGACGCGGGTGACGGGCTTTCTTGGCGCGGCACCTTGCGCGGCGAAGGGGAGCCGCACTTTGGCCGGCTGATGGCCGCGTCACGCATCGATAAGCAATTGATCGTCGATTGTATGTACCTGAAGAGGGTCGAGTTTTCGACCGCCACCGGCATGCTCGCGATGGTCACCAGGGTGCGCCAAAACGGCGCCGCGGTCGAGTTCCACAACGTGAACTACCTGATTGGCGCACTGTTTGCACTGCTCGGGGTCGACGCCGTCGCACAGGTCCAACTGCGCCGGGTCTAGAAGTTAGACGTCCCGCCCCTATCTAGGCCGTATTCTGCGGCTGCACAGATAGGCAAGAACCCATGGAAGTCTTTCACGGGACGACGATCGTCTCCGCGCGGCGTGGCACGAAGGTCGCGATGGGCGGCGACGGTCAAGTCACTCTCGGCAACATCATCGTCAAACAAGGCGCGAAAAAAGTGCGCCGGCTGCATCACGATCGGATCCTCGCGGGATTTGCGGGCGCTACCGCCGACGCGTTCACGTTGTTCGAGCGGTTCGACGCCAAGCTCGACAAGCATCAGGGCAATCTGATGCGCTCTGCCGTCGAACTGGCCAAGGACTGGCGCACCGACCGCATCCTGCGCCGCCTCGAAGCGATGCTGGCAGTCGCCGACAGCGAAACATCGCTGATCATCACCGGCACGGGCGATGTGCTCGAGCCCGAACTGGGGTTGATCTCGATCGGCTCCGGAGGTCCGTATGCCCATGCCGCCGCGCGCGCTTTACTGGACAACACCGATCTGCCACCCAAAGAGCTGGTGAAGAAGGCGCTCGAGATCGCCGGCGATCT
>JBDTQZ010000196.1:0-4990 GCA_039931935.1 Burkholderiaceae bacterium
ATACGAAGCCGTTTTGGCTCATGTTCCAGTTGGAACGTCCGGCAGGCTTCGATTGCTCGCACAGACCGAGCTCGTCGTCACTTATCAAAAGCTGGGACGTTTGGGCGAGGCTGCCGCCGCCGGTGAGCTCGCTCTGCAAGAGCAAGCGCAGCCTAGTAAGGCTTTATCTTCCATATTTATGGTACTGCTCGATAACCTGGCGGGGGCATATCTCGACCTAGGCCGAATCGACGACGCGATCGCCATGCAGCAGCGTGCTAACGCAATGTACATGGCTAATTACGGGCCGGATCACGAAGGCACATTGACGGCGCGCAGCAACTTGGCGAACGTCTTGCTGAGCGCCGGTCGCATTGATGAATCCATCGCAATCAGCCGCGATGTCGTGCGGCGGCGGCAGGCCATGCCCGAGGCGCCTCCCCGAAATGCGCTGATCTCACGCAACACCTTGGCTAGTTCTCTGATCGAAGCCGGCCAATTTGAGGAAGCAGAACAAGAACTGCGCGCGGTGGTTCCGCTATGGGAACAGAAATTCGGGCCAAAAGATCCCGATGCGCTCAATGCTCAGTACTACCTTGCGATTGTGGCGTGGCGCCGAGGACAACCCGAAGAGGCGAAGCGCCAGCTTGAACAAGTGTGCCGAACGTTCGACGAAATTAGCGATACGTATGAGGGCGCGCCCCGAAATTGCCCAATGCGCCTGGCCGTTGTCATGTGGCAATTGGGCGAGCGTCAGGCGGCAGCGCAAAAGTTGGGTGACGCACTCGAGAAGTTCGAGCGACGCGCTGAGACCGGGGGGTTGAGCGAACACAGCCAGCAGGCTTTCTTTGCTGAGCGGGTCCCGGAGTTTCGCCGTTGGGCCGAATGGCTGATTGTGCTCGGCGACGCGTCGAAGGCCTTTACCGTTTCCGAACATCTGCGCGGCCGCACGCTGCTGCAATCCATCGTTCTGCGGCATGCCGATGCTAGCCCGCTGCTTCCCTCGGAGACAACCGCACACTTGACCGACCTGAAGTCGGAGCTTGTGCGGCTAGACGAAGTCGCTTCGCATGCCGAAGATCCTGCCGCGAAAGCACTGATCAGCGCGCAGCGCGATACCCGATTCCGCGAACTCGTCTCGCTGCGAGCTGCGCTGCGCGAGCGCTACCCCGCTTACGCGGCGCTCACCGAGGTACGTACGGTGACACCCGAGGAGGCAGCGCGCGCGCTGCCTGCCGCAACAGCGGCAATCACTTACCTCATGGGTGACACGCACTTGTATGCGCTGGTCATTGCGCCGGGTCGTCGGCTGACGGTCACGGACCTTGGTCCGATTGCCGGACTGCGGCAACAGGTTGATGCGGCGGTCGCAATGATGGCCCATGACGCGACACGGCGCGTCTGGCGACATGCAGATGGATCGTTCAACATCTCGGCGCAGCCTCCGTCCCCGACCGCACGCGAGCTAAGGGATTGGCGCGAGCTCGCCCGGGAGCTTGGTAACCGATTGCTGGCGCCCCTAGCAAGCCAGTTGCGTCCCTACCGGCACTGGATCATCGTGCCTGACGGGGCGCTTGCGCAGTTGCCCTTCGAAGCGCTAATGCTCGCGGGTAAACCGGTCCTTGACCGTGCCGATGTGCATTACGTGCAGTCAGTGTCGATCCTCGTTGCGATGCAGTCGCGTTCGCAAAGAACGAACTCATCGATGTCGTTGCTCTCGGTGGGAGCCCCCGATTTTCCGCAACGAGTTGACAGCGTCGCTGCTGATTCGCAAGTTCGCGTAGACGCGGGCGCGTATGTGCGCGGCGCCGCAGGCGATCCGACCGCAACGCGCCGTGCCTTCGAGTATCTCGGACTGCAATGGGGCCCGCTGCCGGGTGCGGCTGCCGAAATCGAGAAGGTGCGCGCCGTGTTCGCTGGGCGCGGCTTGACACTGACGTTGACAGGAGCACAGGCGTCTGAAACGAATTTGCAGCGACTAAACGCGCGCGGCGAACTGTTGCGCTATCAATACCTGCACTTCGCGACACACGGGTACCTCAACACTAGCGCGCCGGCACTGTCCGCGATCGTGCTGTCCCCTACGAACGTAACGGCTGCAGCAGATGGTTACCTTACTGCGGCTGAATTACCGGCGTACCGCTTCGATTCCGAATTGATTGTCCTGTCGGCTTGTGAAACGGGACGTGGTGCGGAGCTGGCCGGGGAAGGAATTATGGGCCTGCCCTTCGCTTTGTTCATTGCCGGCAATCGCAGCGCCGTGCTGACGCTTTGGAAGGTCGTTGACGCAAGCAGTGCCCGTTTTGTTTCGCGATTCTTTGAACGTGTCGCGCAGGGGATACCGGCCGTTAGCGCGCTGGCCCAAACGAAGCGCGAGTTCCTGCGCGACTCGCGCACCGCCGAGCCGCTGCACTGGGCCGCATTCGTCTTGTACGGCCGCTAGTTGGATTGTGGATGTCTTGAATGGCGACGACCGACCGACGCTTTAGTTGATGATTGCCCAAACGGACTGTTCACTCACTGCTATCGATAACCCGCAGCCTGCAATTCAAACAGCTCCGCATAGCGCCCCTTCTGTTGCACCAGCTCGGCGTGCGTCCCGTCGGCTTCGACGGTACCGTCAGCGAGCACGACGATGCGATCGGCCATGCGTACACTGGAAAAGCGGTGTGAGATCAGCACAACGGTCTTGCCGCGGCTCAGCTCTTTGAACCGCTCGAACACTTCGTACTCGGCGCGTGCGTCGAGCGCCGCGGTCGGCTCGTCGAGGATCAGCAGCTGCGCGTCGCGCATATAAGCGCGCGCAATCGCGATCTTCTGCCATTCGCCACCCGACAGGTCGATCCCAGTCCGAAAACGCTTACCGAGCACTTGATCGTAGTGCTCGGGAAGTTTGCGAATGACTTCGTCGGCCAGGCTGCGCTCGGCGGCGGCGACGATACGGGCGCGGTCATCGCGCGCTTCGATCCGACCGACAGCGATGTTGTCTGCCGCGGTGAGGTGGTAGCGGACGAAGTCCTGAAAGATGACGCCGATGTTGGCGCGCAATGCGAACAGGTCGTATTCGCGCAGGTCATGGCCGTCGAGCAGGATGCGGCCCTCATCGGGGTCGTAGAGGCGCGCAAGCAGCTTGACCAACGTGGTCTTGCCGGCACCGTTCTCACCGACCAGCGCAAGGATCTCTCCGGCGCGGAGTTCGAAATTCAAACTGCGCACGGCCCAACGCTCGGCGCCCGGATAACGGAACCCCACATTCTCGAAAGTAAAGCCTTGTCGTATCGGAACCGGAAACGGCCTTGGATTCGGAGGTGGAACGATCTCAGGCTCGATCTCGAAGAACGAAAATAGATCGTCCAGATAGAGGGCTTGGCCTGCGACTTGCGAGAAGCCGATCAGCAAGTTCTCCAGCAGGTTGCGCAGTCTTCGGAACGAGCCGGCCAGAAACGTAAGATCGCCTATGGAAAAATCGCCGTGCAGCGTGCGCCACACGATGTAGGCGTACGCCACGTAGTAGGCGAGCGTGCCGATCGCGGTCAGCACGCTGCCCCAGCCCGCGCGCCGCATCGCGATACGTCGGTTGGCTTCGAAGAAGCGCTCGGCAAGCGTCCGATAGCGCTCGATTAGAAATTTGTTCAGGCCGAAGATCTTCACTTCCTTAGCGGTCTCGACGCTTGCGCCCGTCTGCCGAACGTAATCAAGCTCGCGCCGCTCGGGCGTGCGGGCGAAATTCAGCGAATAACTTTGTGCATTGAAGTGCGCCTCGCCGATGAACGCAGGCAGCAGTGCGATCGCGAGCAGCACGATGAGCCATGGTGCGTACACAATCAGCCCAGCCGCGAAGCTGACGACGGTGATCACATCCTGCGCCTGACCAAAAAGCTGGCCGATTAGGCTGGTGCGCCCTGCAGCCTGCCGTCGTGCGCGCTCCAAGCTGTCTTGCAACTCGCTGTCTTCGAAGTCTTCGAGATCGAGCGTCGCGGCATGCTCCATCAGCCGCAGGCTCGTCTCGTTGCTGAAACGCTCGGAAAGCAGGGCGTCGAGCAGCGAGACGGCGCGGCCAAGTACATCGGACGCGACGGCCAGCGCGAATTCCAGTGCGAGCAACCAGCCGATACGGTCGAGCTCGCCGCTGGCCAGCCATTCGCGCAAGGTGTCGCTAGCCGACGGCGCGCCGGCGAGCAGCACTACCTCATCGATGATCAGCTTGCCGACGTACAGCGTCACGACCGGCAACAATGCGCGAAGGATGCGGAGCACGCCCTGGCCAACCGTCAACGCCGGGCTGGTTTGCCAGACGAGTTTTAGGAACGGCGGAAGATTGCGCAGCGCTCCCAACCGCGCGCGCAAAGGCTGCCGTTGCGGCGACTGCGGCCGATCGCCAGGCGGCGTCGAAGACACGCGGCCGCCCATCGCATAGTTCTTTGGCATTCCTTTAGGCTAGCAACCCATGATCCATCGCGGACGATTCACCGCCAAGGTCGAGGGCGACTTCGTTGTTTTCCTGATTGGCATGCGCATCAATAACCCATTGAAGATTCACAGGTGGCTACCGGTCGCTATGTCGATGCCGCGCATGCTGAAAGAGCTCCATGCTCGGCGCGAGCTGGGGTTCCTGCATGCGGAAGCCTGGTTCGGCCGCACGATCATCTTTCTGCAGTACTGGCGTTCGATGGAGCAGCTGCTGGCGTATGCGACGAACAAGGACGCGGAGCATCTGCCTGCGTGGAAAGCATTCAACCGGTCAGTCGGTTCAAACGGCTCGGTCGGCATCTGGCACGAAACGTATGCCGTCAGCGCAGGCGGGTACGAAACGATCTACGTCAATATGCCGTCGTTCGGACTAGGCAACGCGGGCGATCTGCACGCAGCGGAGGGACGACGGCAATCGGCCAGGTCGCGGCTCCATGTGCAGGACAAAGACGCCTGACTGTCGTTCGCTGTCGTTCGCTGTCCTTCGAATTGAGGGCTGGGAAAAGCCAGGCGCTTGGCCAGCCGAGAATCGCGCGGGAGC
>JBDTQZ010000197.1:0-4990 GCA_039931935.1 Burkholderiaceae bacterium
TCCGACTCCTGCGTCCCGAACGCAGTACTCTACCAGGCTGAGCTACACCCCGAAGACACGTTTGGCCAACTTGCAGCACTTGAAACTAACGATTGCGATCGAGCGCAAAGTCGATCAAGTGTAGCAAGGAATCCCTGAAAATCGTCTCTGGGAGTTCATGCACTGCGGCCCGCGCGTTGTTCGCTTCTCGCTGAGCTAGGGCGCGCGAATAGTCGAGCGAGCCGCTTTCAGTGACGATGCGCGCTATCGTCGAAAAGTCGCCCCGCCCTTCCCGCACCGCCGCGGTTACAAAGTCGCGTTGGGCGGGTGCCGCGCATCGCAGCGCATGGATTAGCGGCAACGTCATTTTGCCCTCGCGCAGGTCATCTCCTAGGCGCTTTCCGATTTCTTCACTGTCGCCGGCATAGTCGAGCACGTCATCGATAATCTGAAAAGCCTTGCCGAGTGAATCGCCGTAATTTGCGCACCGATTCTCGACCGCGGCGTCCGCGCCCGCTATGACCGCTGCGATACGGGCGCCGGCCTGAAACAGGGTTGCCGTCTTGCGCTCGGCCACATCGAAATACCTGTCTTCGTTAACCGACGGGTCGTGGACGTTCAACAACTGCAGCACCTCACCCTCGGCAATCCGATTAGTCGCATCGGCCATGATGCGCATCACGCGGGTATTGCCCGCTTCGACCATCATTTGGAAAGACCGTGAATACAAGAAGTCACCGACCAGCACACTGGCCGCGTTACCGAATATCGAATTTGCAGTCGAACGGCCGCGTCTTAGGTCCGATTCGTCAACAACATCGTCGTGCAGCAGTGTGGCGGTATGAATGAATTCGATCACCACCGCCAAATCGACGTGTTTTTCGCCGCAATAGCCGAGCGCGCGCGCGATCAGCAATAAGACGGCTGGACGCAATCGCTTACCCCCTGCGCCGACGATGTACTCGGAGATTGTGTTGATAAGCGCAACATCGGAATCCAGCCGCTTCCGGATGGTTCGATCGACTAGCAACAGGTCGGCACTGATCGGGGCCAGCACTTTTTGCAACTTGTCGACCTGACAAGCTGCCGCGGGCAATTCGGCGGCGGAGGTTGGGGTCGCCAGATCCGTCATTCGGCAATTATAGGTGTGCGTCAGACAAGCTCCGCGACCGTTTGACGCGGTTTTGTGAAGGGTGAGATAATCATCGGCTGTTTAGCCGGGCTCTGCCCGCGCGCCGGGAGTTGTGATGTACGCAGTCATTAAGTCAGGCGGCAAGCAGTACCGAGTCGCGGCGGGCGACACCGTCAAGGTCGAATCCGTGCAGGGCGACGTTGGGAAGCAACTTAGGCTCACCGACGTGCTCACGATAGCTGACGGCGACAACCTCCGTTTCGGTGCTCCGTTCGTATCGGGTGCTGCCGTGATGGCGACGGTGCTGAGTCATGGGCGCCACGACAAAGTAACGATATTCAAGATGCAGCGCCGCAAGCATTTCCAAAAGCATGGTGGGCATCGGCAGAACTACACCGAGTTGCGGATCGATAGCATCGGATAGGGGGTCGCGTTGCGGCGACGGATTGAACGGGAATAAGGCGAAGGTCTACGAATGGCACACAAAAAAGCGGGTGGCTCGTCACGTAACGGGCGCGATTCGCAGTCCAAGCGACTTGGCGTCAAGGTCTACGGTGATCAGGCGATTACGGCGGGTGCCATCATTGTTAGGCAGCGCGGAACGCAATTTCACCCCGGTGAGAATGTGGGCATGGGCCGCGATCACACGTTGTTTTCGCTGATAAATGGCACCGTGCAGTTTGATATCCGCGGCGCGAAGAGCCGCCGAGTCGTCAGGGTGCAATCGGGCACGGTGGCGGCCTAAGTATCGTTTGAACGTTCAACATGAGGGCCCTGCCGTTCGCGGTAGGGCCCTTTTCATTTTCCGGAAGGGTTTGTGAGCAGCGTGCGATTCATCGACGAAGCGACCATCGACATTGCGGCCGGAGACGGCGGGGATGGCTGCGCGTCGTTCCGGCGGGAAAAGTTCATTCCCAAGGGTGGACCCGATGGCGGTGACGGTGGACGTGGGGGCAGTGTGTGGGTTGTCGCCGACCGCAACATCAACACCCTGATCGACTTCCGATACGCACGCAAACATCAGGCGAAAAACGGAGAAAAAGGCCGCGGAGCAGATTGTTACGGCGCTGGCGGGTCCGATATTGACGTGCGCGTCCCGGTCGGGACTGTAATCACCGACGCTGAGACCGGTGAAAAGGTTGTCGACATGATCGCGCATGGACAGCGCGAGCTATTGGCGCGAGGTGGACGCGGTGGCATCGGCAATCTGCATTTCAAATCAAGCATCAATCGCACCCCGCGGCAATTTACGAAAGGCGAGTCGGGTGAGCGGCGCAAACTAAGTATGGAGTTGCGCGTCCTCGCCGATGTTGGATTGCTTGGCTTGCCCAACGCAGGCAAGTCGACGTTGATCCGTGCGGTGTCAAATGCTCGACCGAAAGTGGCCGACTATCCGTTTACAACACTGCATCCCCATCTCGGCGTTGTCCGCGTCGGTCCCGAGCAGAGCTTCGTCATCGCCGACATTCCGGGCTTGATCGAGGGCGCTGCGGAAGGCGCCGGTTTAGGTCACCAATTCTTGCGGCATTTGAGTAGAACCGATTTGCTGCTGCATCTTGTCGATTGCATGCCGCCGGAGGGTGAAGATTCAGTGCGAGGCGCGCGTGCAATTGCCGCCGAACTCCGTAAGTACGACGAGAAGCTGTATCGCAAGCCGCGCTGGTTCGTGCTCAACAAGGTCGATCTGGTGCCCGCCGACGAGCGCGACGCTCTGCTGCATGAATTTCGATGCCGGTTGCGACCGAAGGCGCCGATTTTCGCTGTGTCCGCCGCGACCGGCGAAGGATGTCGGGAATTGGTGTCGGCGGTGGCACGGTTCCTAACCGCGCAACGCTCCGAGTATTCAAAAAAAGAGGAAGGCGACGTTGATGCGCGCTTTAGCGCAAGCGCTGAAGACGCTAGGGATCGCGCGTGAGGTCGGTCATAGCCGCCGCGCGCCGGGTCGTTGTCAAGATTGGCAGCAGCTCGGTCACTGCCGAGGGGCGAGGGCTCGATCACGACGCAATCGATAGTTGGGCGCGGCAAATTGTCGCGTTGCGTGCGGATGGGAGGGAAGTGTTAGTAGTGTCGAGCGGTGCGATCGCGGAAGGTATGCAACGGCTCGGCTGGAAGCGGCGGCCGCATCAAATTCACGAACTGCAGGCAGCCGCTGCAGTTGGGCAGATGGGTCTCGCGCAGGCCTACGAAGCGAGCTTTCGCGCGCGGGGCTTGCAAACCGCGCAAGTACTTCTAACGCATACTGATCTGGCAGATCGTGCGCGCTACTTGAATGCACGTTCGACCTTGTTCACCTTACTTGGTCTTGGTGTCGTGCCGGTAATCAACGAAAACGATACGGTGGTGACCGACGAGATCAAATTTGGCGACAATGACACGCTCGGCGCACTTGTCGCGAATCTTGTAGAAGCCGATGCGCTAATCATTCTGACCGATCAGGCCGGCCTCTACTCAAGCGACCCGCGCCGCGATGCGAATGCGACCATTATTCGCGATGCACTCGCGGGCGATCCGGGGTTGGAATCGATCGCCGGCGGTGCAGGAAGCGGGACTTCACGCGGCGGCATGTTGACGAAGGTGCTGGCAGCCAAGCGTGCCGCTCGCAGCGGCGCGCACACGATCATCGCGTCGAGCCGCGAACCGGATGTCTTGATTCGGCTTGCGCAGGGCGAGTCGATCGGCTCTCAATTGACTGCCGGGACTGCCGTTCTGACCGCGCGCAAACAATGGCTTGCGAGCCATCTGCAGTGCAAAGGACAGGTGATTCTCGACGAAGGCGCCGCTCACGCGCTGAGCGCCGCAGGGAAGAGCTTGCTTCCCATCGGCGTTATGAGCGTCCACGGGGAATTTCAGCGGGGTGACGTCGTTGCGTGCATCGACAACCACGGACGCGAAGTCGCGCGTGGTCTGGTGAATTATTCGAGCACGCAAAGTCGGTTGATTGCCCGCAAGCCAACCGCGGAAATCGAAAATATCCTGGGGTTTATAGAAGAGCCTGAACTGATCCACCGCGACAACCTGGTGCTCACATAGTCATGCGGCTTCGCCTGGCTCTTCAGCCGAGATCAGTCCATCGACGCTCGTCTGAGCGTTGTCCACAGTGGCGGAACGAGCGCGGCCTGGCTTTACATGCCCACGCAGCGGTTTGAACACAAAGCGCGACAACTCGAGCAGCGCCTGCTGGTAGACCTCACGCTTGAATTCGATTACCGCGTCCAGAGGCACCCAGTAATCGTGCCAGCGCCACGCGTCGAATTCCGGATGAGCGCTCGCCCGAAGTCGAACGTCGCAGTCGCGCGCAACGAGCCTCAGCAGAAACCAGATCTGCTTCTGGCCGCGGTAGTTGCCGCGCAATTCGCGACGTATCCACTGATCGGGCACGTCGTAACGCAGCCACTCGCGCGTGCGGCCGACGAGCTTTACATGATCGCCGGCTAACCCAATTTCTTCGCCGAGCTCACGATACATCGCTTGCTCGGGAGACTCGCCGTACTTGATCCCACCCTGCGGGAACTGCCACGAATGCTGTTTGACTCGCTTACCCCAGAAAACCTCGTTGCGATTGTTAAGCAGGATGATGCCGACGTTCGGGCGATACCCGTCCTTGTCCAGCATGCCAACCTCTGAACCCTTTACTATTTGTTCGATTATAGGGACAGATGAGCTTTTAGCTCACTACGCAGCCACGCGATGCGCGCGCGCCAGTTTTTCATTTCCACGCTTAAAGAAGCGCCGGCCGATGCCGAGGTGGTCAGCCATTTGCTGATGTTGCGCGCAGGGATGATCCGCCGCCTCGCGGCGGGCATCTACACGTACATGCCGATAGCGCTGCGCTCGATTCGAAAGATCGAAGCCATCATTCGCGAGGAGATGAATCGCGCC
>JBDTQZ010000198.1:0-4945 GCA_039931935.1 Burkholderiaceae bacterium
AGAAATTGGTAACCACGTTGCACGAAAGAATCCGTCGCACCGGGTTCGGAGCCTTCCCAACTGAAGGCAGTATGGCGGGAGAGTTGCGAGGTGCGCACGTGACTATCAAAAAGACTCGACCATCGCTCCACATCTCCTGAAGTCGGTGCCGCGTCGAAGTGCAAGAAGTTGCCCCAGAAGAATGTCGGATTGCCCGGAGTGACGACCGACCAGAAGCCATCGTGCCGTTGGATGGTGCACTCAGCGCCGTAAACGATCAGGTGCGTTCGCAGCGAAATTGGAAGTGCGTCCATCTTGGCGATTTCCTGCCGGCTTTGTTATGCCGCAGCACCTGCATTTAAGCGCAAAATCTTATGGTGCAAGACACGTTACCGACATCACCATTGCTCAATGCTGGAGTCGGAGTACTTGCAGCCACAGCCGTCGCTTACAGCGCGATTGTCGTCCTTGTGGCGGTCCAGGGCTTTTTCCCTAATTACTGCGGGATCAACCCTATATGCGACGTCGTGAAAATTCCAACCGGGAGCATTGGGGTGGTCCCGCGGCTGTTGGCTGATACGTGACTCGACCCGTTGCGGACGTTTCAGTCGTTCTAAGTCGGACGGCTCAATGCCCATACGGCCGCGCGCCGGCAGAAGACTATGATTAATTAGTCAGCCATGCGTCCATTGCACACCTGCGCGCTTACGAGGCGCCACTTTATGTGGCTCTTGTGGCTTGCGCTGTTGATACCGGTCGCGCAGACACTTGCGACTTCGCACGCACTTTCGCACTCGCAGTTAGAAACTATCGGCGAAGGTGGCAACAAAGGTCTTCACACTACGCTTTGCGGCCTATGTCTTAGCGCGACATCGCTCAGCAACGCGGCCCCTGCCGGCTCACCTCTGCTGCTGCCAGAGTGGATCGCCCGCCACGAAGCACCACCTGTCAATTCCAATCGCGTTGCGTTTTCCGTAACCGCACGCGCCTACGAAAGCCGCGCTCCACCGTTCCTGCTGCACTGACCGTTGCGCCGCAACGTCCCGCCGCACACAGCGGGGGCACGTTCTCAATGTCATTGCTTGGAGCGGGAACACATGCACAAACTTTTGCCAGCGGGCTTCGCGCTCGCGTTGGCCGCGCCGTTTGGTGCGATGGCCGACACACCATCTGATATCAGGGCGCTGCGACAAGAAATTGAAGCCATGCGCGCCGACTACGAAGCGAGGCTGCGTGCATTGGAGCAGCGGCTGAAGGCTGCAGAAGGCACCGCGCCGGTCGCAACTGGCGACACGGGCGCGGCTCCAACGCCCTCACCGACTGCCCCATCAGCAACTGTGCAGGTCGCTGCACCGGCCACTGGCGGCGCAAACGCGTTCAATCCCGCAATTTCGCTGATTCTCTCGGGGACATACACACGCACGTCACAAGACCCGGCGAATTACACCATCAGCGGGTTTCAGTTGCCCACGGACGCCGAGGTCGGTCCCGGCTCGCGCGGACTCAGCCTGGCCGAAACAGAACTCAGCTTCTCCGCCAGCATCGATCCATGGTTCCGGGGCGCTGCCAGCGTCGCACTACAACCGGACGACTCGGTGTCCGTCGAGGAGGCCTATGTCCGCACCACAGCGTTGGGCAACGGCGTCTCGCTGAAAGCTGGACGCTTCTTTTCCGGGATTGGATATCTGAATCCGCAACACGCGCACACCTGGGACTTTGTCGACAATCCATTGGCCTATCAAGCGCTGCTGGGCACCCAGTACGGCGACGACGGCGTGCAGTTGAGTTGGATCGCGCCGACCGATCTGTACATCGAGCTCGGTGCCGAAGTTGGACGTGGACGTAGTTTTCCGGGCAGCGATGCGAGCCGCAACGGCGCCGGTATGGCCGCACTGACGTTTCACACCGGGGGCGATTTCGGCGCGAGCCACAGCTGGCGCGCAGGCCTGTCGACGCTGCGCACGAAAGCGAGCGATCAGGCTTTATCCGCGATCGATGCGGCGGGCAGCGCGGTGATCAATACGTTCAGCGGCAATACGCAAATCTGGATTGCTGACGCGGTGTGGAAGTGGGCGCCCAACGGCAATGCCAGCAACACCAGCTTCAAGCTTCAAGGCGAATATCTGCGCAGCAGACGCAGCGGCAGCTTCACCTATGACATCGACAACGCCAACAGCACGGACGCTTACGGAGACGACCAATCCGGCTGGTATGTGCAAGGCGTCTATCAGTTTCTGCGCCAATGGCGCGTCGGGCTACGGACTGAGCGATTGAGTCCCGGTACTCCCGACTATGGGATCAACGCCAGCTTGCTGACCAGTACCAGTTATCACCCGCACAAACACTCGCTGATGATTGACTTCAATCCGAGCGAGTTCTCGCGCGTGCGCTTGCAGTTCGCGCGCGACGGCGCGCGCGACTGGGTGACCGACAACCAATTCTTCATTCAGTACCAGATGAGTCTCGGCGCGCACGGCGCGCATAACTACTAACTGTCAGCTCAGGAGCAATTTATGATCAAGCGAACAATCCTGGTCGCTCTGTTTGCCGTACTTCTTGGGCCGCTCGCCTTTCCGGTGCACGCGGCACTGCGTGTCTTAGCTTGTGAACCCGAATGGGCCGCCCTTGTGCAAGAGCTTGGCGGCAGCCTGGTCGACGTGTCTAGCGCGACGACCGCATTACAGGATCCGCACCAGATCCAAGCCAAGCCGAGTTTGATCGCACGCGCGCGCAACGCTGATCTCGTCGTCTGCACCGGCGCCGAACTTGAGATCGGTTGGCTGCCGGTCTTGCTGCAGCAGTCGGGCAACTCGAAAGTGCAGCCAGGTCAGCCGGGAAATTTCGCCGCTGCGGATTTCGTGCGCAAGCTCGACGTTCCACGCCAACTTGATCGCTCGCAGGGTGATGTGCATGCGGCCGGCAACCCGCACGTCCAGACCGATCCACGCAACATAGCGCAAGTGGCTGCTGCGCTGTCCGCACGGTTGCAGCAGATCGACTCGGCAAATGCGGCTCAGTACGTCCGTCGTCACGCGGACTTCGCGCAGCGCTGGCAACAAGCGATCGACCGTTGGGCAGCGCAGGCCGCGCCGCTAAGAAACGTGCCGGTGGTCTCACAACATAAAGCTTTCGTCTATCTGTACGACTGGCTCGGGCTGAAGGAAGTTGCCATTCTCGAGCCAAAGCCCGGCGTTGAGCCTACGGTGTCGTACTTGCAACAGGTGCTGATTGCGTTGAAGAGCACGCCGCCGCGCATGGTGCTGTACGCCGCCTATCAGGATCCGAGGCCGTCGGAGTGGCTCAGCAAGAATGCCCAGGTTCCGGCGGTAAAGCTGCCTTTTACCGTCGGTGCGACTGACGGCGCCAAAGATCTATTTGGACTTTTCGACGACACGGTCTCACGGCTTCTCACCGCGGTAGAGAAGCGATGAACTGGAGCTCGCTCGATTGGGGCATTTTGGGTCCGCCGCTGGTTGCAGGGCTATTGGTGCTCGCCACGCACGTGCCCCTCGGCGCCCAAGTGCTTGACCGCGGAATCGTCTTCATTGATCTGGCGATTGCCCAGATCGCAGGGCTCGGTGTAATCGCCGCTGACGCGATGGGTATGCCCGATGGTGGGATCGCCGTGCAGGCAGCCGCCGTGAGTGCAGCTTTGCTCGGTGCGATGCTGTTCACGTGGACCGAGCGGCGCGCGCCACAACAACAGGAGGCGTTGATCGGAGCGATGTTCATTTTGGCTGCGTGTGCCGGAATTCTGTTGCTCGCCAGCAATCCGCATGGAGGCGAGCACCTGAGAGAGTTGCTGGTCGGACAAATCTTGTGGGTCAACACGACACAGCTGATTTGGCTGACGATTGTCTCTGGTGTGGTGTTGGTGGCACTTTGGTCTAGATGGATTGAGCGACTGGGCCGTTTTGGTTTCTACGGCGTGTTCGCACTCGCCGTCACGGCATCGGTGCAGCTGGTCGGCGTCTACCTGGTGTTTTCGAGTCTCATCATCCCCGCACTTGCGACAGTTAACCTGCCCGGGCGACGGCGCTACGTTGTTGCGTACGGGGTAGGTGTGCTCGGCTACGCATTGGGCCTAGGGCTCTCAGCGCTATTCGATCTTCCGTCGGGTGCGGTGATCGTTTGGACACTGGCCGCGTGCGCGCTCATTGGAGCGATGGCAATACGTCGCGTTTGGCATCAGTTCAAGTCTCAGGCGTGAGATCTGGCAGCGGGATGGCATACCGCCGAGCCACCGTGTCTACGGATGAGTAAGTCCAATTTGTTACGTTGTTGCATGCGCAGATCGTCGCCTTACGGTTCTTCACTCGCTGGATCGGTGATGCTGATCGCTGGAGCCCGGACCGTTGTAGTGCTCGGGCCAAAGCTTCTTCACTAACGTACGGTCCTGGGCATAGGCATAACAGCTATCGATCTTCACGGGCTTGCCTGCGGCGTTCACTCGATCCGCACGCCCGAAGCGAACCGGCGCCAGCGTCTGGTACGCGACAGTGGCGATGGGGATCAGCAGTTCCACCAGATGGGTACACGATTGCGCACCTAGCAACCCCTTCACTCGCGCAGTCCAGCCAGGCACGATCGATGCGCCTCGCAGAGCGTTCAGCGATTCCGTCGCCTCTGGACAATCTTTGTAGGGGCCGGCGTCGGTCACCGCGATCACTTCGGATATCCGCATGTTGTCGTCGATGACCAGACGAACCGACATGTCATGAATCGGCACGCCCACTGGCAATGGCGCATCGCGACCTGGTGGTTGCAATGAGTGGTTCTTGATATCGGTTACTCGACCCTCGATCTCGAATGCGCCATCCGATCGACGAAACCCGCGAAGATCGATGTTTCGGACATGGAGTAGCTCACGATCCAACGACGGCGGAAGAGGCATGAATGTGCTCCTGCGAGCGGATTGATAAGTCGTGCAAACCGCTCTACAGATCTACGTGTCAGGCACAGTCGC
>JBDTQZ010000199.1:0-4938 GCA_039931935.1 Burkholderiaceae bacterium
CGTGAGCCGCAGCTTCTCCAGCGGAATGATGGGGCCGAGCCAGGCAGGAAATCGCGGCGGCGGAATGATGGGTGGAATGATGGGTGGAATGATGGGCGGCGGCATGATGGAAGGAATGATGGGGCCGTCGCAGGGTGACGAGCTTCACATTGCGCGCTTCACCGTTGCGCCCGGACCGCGGACGCACGCGCAGGCGCTCGCGCTGCCGGCGGAGGAAGCCCGCATCGGCAAAAGCACACACGAAATCCGCACGCGGCTCGCGTTCCGCCACATGCGCGGCTTCCTGAACGGTCGCCGCTTCGACAGCGACGACATGACCGCGGTGGCGGACGATGAGCAGCTGCCCGTTGGCAAAGCGTCGGTCTGGACGTTTTCGAACGACGGCGGTGGCATGCCGATGCCGCACTCGATGCACATCCACGGCGTGCAGTTCCGGATCATCGAGCGCAGCGCGGGCGGCATCCCGGCGGACCTGCGCGAAGGCATGCTTGCCACCGGATTCAAGGACACGTTCGGCATCTTCGCCGGCGAGCGCGTGCGCGTTCTGATCGCACCTCAGGTCGCCGGCCTTTACATGTATCACTGCCACAACCTCGAGCACGAGGACGGCGGCATGATGCGCAACTGCCTGTTCAAGAATTCATAGCAAAACAAGGAGATCTCGCTAATGGAAAAGTCGCAAGCCACGCAAGTCACGGCTTTGCCTCAAAGCTGCAACCCGGTTCTTACCCTCGGCGGCCGCGTCCGCCAGGGAACGACGTTAACGGTGCTTGCCGTGGCGGCGGTGGGCGCGGGGCTGATATTCGGGTGGGAATCGCTCGCGGCGCTGGGCCTGACGACGTTCATCGTCGCGCTGCTGCCGTGCTTGGTGATGTGCGCAGCCGGGATTTGCGCGCACCGCATGGGCAGGAAGGACGCCGGCGCGGGCACTACCACGCAGGTTGTTCCGCCGAAAGAAGCTCAATTTCCGGCGCAGACACCGTTAGGCGGAGAGGCGAGCGCTATCGAGAAAGCCACGGCACCGATGCTCGACACGCCCGCGCGTTGACCTTGGCAATCGCCTGTATCCGCAGCGTTTTCCGGCGAGACGATCTACGTCCGGCGTCGCCGCGTAGCTCCGGCGCAAGATGTGGTCACTCCGCGACTGATTGCTGCCTGCGTGAGCCAGGCGCTACGGCGCTCTTTCTGATTCACTCGTTTGCTGCCGCGCGCCGGTGTTTCGAGCCAGCGGACACGCGGTCGCTTGCGCAATGTTCTTGCTGACGAGCAGAAGCGAAACGAAGAACAGCGCAACGCTCAAAATCCCGAATTCCTCGCCCTTGAGCGGTAGCACAGCGAGCGCTCCGGCGACGGCGACAGAAGGAAAGACCGCGCCCAGGATCAGCGAACCGCAGGCGGCGCATCCGATGCCGAGTGCGCCGCTTGCGAGGCCGCCGGAACCGATGGCGATATTTTGTCCCGCTGACGCACCTCGATTTTGCCTGAGCAGATAGATGATCATCGCGGCAGTGATTCCGAACATAACGGCAATCGCAATTGTGTACGCGGCGGACAGCAGGCTGAAGTTCGTGCCGATCCCGCCCAGCAGGCTGAGTGCAAGGCTGAGTTTGGCTGCAAGCGGCGCATTGGGGTCCGAGAATATCTCACCAATAAGGCCGAGATTGGGAAACCATACCGCCAGCAGAAACGCCAGGATTGCAAGCACGCCGGCAAGTGCGATGTACGACGGGTAAACGAATACCTGCCCGAAGGCAACTCGCAGATTGTTCAGCTGGCGCGTCACAGCATTACTTGTCCTGCGATGCGAGTTCGACGAGCTGCTTTACTGCAGCGTACGGCTGTGCTCCGGAGAGCGGATATGTTTTTCCGCTTTTGGACACGACGATGCTCCAGGGCGTGCCGTTGCCGCCGATGGCCACTGCGTTCTGATTATCGTCCTGGACACGCTGATCGTGCCTTCCGCTTGAGCGGCACGCTGCGAACTTTGCCGCGTCGAGTCCGATCTCGCGTGCGATTTGCGGCAGCACGGTGTCGATATCGGTCTTATTGTTCGACGGGGTCAGCTCGTAGAACCGATCCGCGAATTTCCAGAACGCGTCGTTGCCCCCGAGTTCGGCCGCGCATTCGGAGGCCACCGCCTCTTGTCGAGCTTTGACCGGATGGAGATCGTCGAGCGGGAAGTGACGATAGACCCATTTCACGCGGCCGCCCGACTCGTCCACTAATTGTTTAGCGGTCGCGTGGAAACGCTTGCAGAACGGGCATTCGAAGTCGGAGTACTCAACCAGCGTGACCGGGGCGGCGGGATTGCCGCGGATGTGGTCGCCGTCCTTGGACACGGGCCGCATCGCTTTACCGCGTGTTTCGGCTTGGCGCTGCTCGCGTTGCGCCGCCTCGGTGCGCTGTCGCTCGAAGTACTGGCCAACGCCCGCTTCGGCGGCGCGCTCGAGGGCGCCGCTGTCGCGTAGTTCTTTCAGGACCGCATCCTTGACTCGTTCGACCAGCGCGGCATCGGCTGCGCTGCGGTCTGCAGTCTGCGCCTGTGCGGCAGCGGAAACCAACATCAGCCCGGCGACGAGTACCCCGGCGAGTCCCGCGATCGACGCGAGGTTGTTCTTGAGTTGCGTTTTCATAGCATCCTCGGTTGGAGCATCCTTAGTGGGCATCTGGCGAGCAAGATTCCGTAGATTGCGGTCCTTGCGTCGGAAAAAGCCGCCGCCCAGGCGTTTAGAGCGCCATCAGAATTGCGAAGTTTGGCGCGCAAGCACGATTCAACGCACCATCGCCGGGTTCGTAGCGACGTTTACTCTATCCATCCGAGCGACGGACGCAGGGCGGCAAGCTATCACGTGGCTCCGTCACGGCCAAGTATTGAGCGAGCTGAATCGCCTGCAAATCACGTGTCTTCTTTGTTGAAGCACATGATCCGCACAACCTATACTATTGAGCAATCGGCTGGCCAATCGGCTTAGCCTAAAACCACGGGAACCGATCCGGGATCGCTGGCTCCAAATTCGCTTCTGCGCCTTCGTTGACCGTCATGGTTGGTTGTTAGCCTGAAGAACTCGATGCGGCTCTTACGCTCATTGATGGTGTGGTTGATGGTCGCCGCGGGGGTGCTCTCGGGCCCGGCGGTCGCCTCCTATGCTGTCGAGAGCCCCGCATGCACCCATCAGGACATGTCCGATCAGGACCGGGGCAACTGCGACGCAACGACTGCGGCCGCCTGTGTTTCCGGTTCTGCGGGCTGCACTCACGGCGCCATCTCAAGCGCCACGACTGCCCGCGCCGACCCCTCCGCTGCCGGCGGCGTAACGGCACATTCAGCAGCGCCGATCTCTTCTCTTTCGCTCGCACCGGAAGAGGCACCGCCGAAGCGCTCGTTCGTCTGAGCGCGCCGGCCGTTGGCCGGTGACCCTGGACCGCGCACGTTGCCGCGCGTGTCCGAATCCCACCCTGACTGGGCAGCTCGATGGAGTACCTCTATGCATGAGCACGCGCGCGCGTTCGCTGCGCGCCGGAAATTTCTTGCAGGCATGGCCGGCTTGGCGGCCGTGCCGCTGCCGTCGATGCGCAGCGGCGCGCACGCCGCGTCGGAGCCTGCGCTGGTGCAAGCATCGCTGGTCGCCGCAACGGCTTCGGCGCAGCTGGTGCCGGCCCCACGCCCGAGCACCGAGGTCTGGGCTTATGACGGACAGGTGCCAGGCCCCATGCTGCGCTTGCGGCAGGGCGACCGCCTGCGCGTCCAGGTGACGAATCATCTCGATCAGGACACGACAGTGCACTGGCACGGCATCCGTCTGCCGAACGCGATGGATGGCGTGCCGAACCTGACGCAGCCGCCAATCGGTCCCGGCGGGACCTTCGTTTATGAATTCACGCTGCCCGACGCCGGCACGTTCTTCTACCACCCGCATGTACGCGGCTACGAGCAGGTGTCGCGCGGCCTGGCGGGCGCGCTGATCGTCGAGGAGCGCGAGCCGATCCAGGTCGACCGCGAACAAGTCTGGGTGCTGGGAGATTGGCGGCTTAACCGCGAT
This sequence comes from Burkholderiaceae bacterium, assembly GCA_039931935.1. Taxonomy (GTDB): domain Bacteria; phylum Pseudomonadota; class Gammaproteobacteria; order Burkholderiales; family Burkholderiaceae_F; genus JACCZX01. The sequence continues at coordinate 4,041 of JBDTQZ010000199.1, forward strand.
GCGTCGATTCGCGGCGGCTTCGGCAAGTTTATGGACGTGAGCCACAACGGGCGCGTCGGGAACACGGTGACGATCAACGGCAAGGTGGCCGACACGTTTCGCGTGCGCGCCGGCGAACGGATCCGCCTGCGCCTGATCAATGCCGCCAGTGCGCGCATCTTCGCGCTCGAGTTCCGCGGCCACCGGCCGATGGTGATTGCGCTCGACGGCCAACCCGTCGAGCCGCACGCGCCCGAGGGGGGTGCAGTGATCCTGGCACCGGCACAGCGCGCCGATGTGGTGATCGACATGCTGGATGCGCCCGGCAGCCGTCATCCGATCCAGGATCGTTTTTATGCGGGGCTCGAGTACCAGCTGGTGGAGCTCGGCTACGCCGACGAGCCGCCGCTGCGCGCGAAACCGCTGGCAGCGTCGATTCGGCTTCCAGCCAATCGGCTCGCCGAGCCTGATCTCGCGCGCGCCGAACGGCACGAGATTGCTTTTAGCGGCGGCATGCAGGGCAACATGGGCGGCATGTCACCCGGTAAAGCCTGGGCACTGAACGGTGTGTCGAAGGGTTGCGGCGACAGCGTCGCGGTGTTCGATCCGCTTCTGATCCTGCGTCTTGGACGCAGCTACGTGCTGCGGCTCGTCAACGACACCGCGTGGCACCACCCGATGCACTGGCACGGCCATTCGTTTCGCGTGATTTTGCGCGACGGCCGGCCGACGACTCACCGCGAATGGCTTGACACCGTGTTGCTCGCGCCGCGCGAAAGCGCAGAGATCGCGTTCGTCGCCGACAATCCGGGCGAGTGGATGTTTCATTGCCACGTGCTCGACCATCAGGCGGGCGGCATGGCAGCATGCCTGCGCGTCACCTGAGCTGCAGCGATGATCGAACGCAAACGGCTTGCGA
>JBDTQZ010000200.1:0-4936 GCA_039931935.1 Burkholderiaceae bacterium
CCACACCTCCGCTCGTCTGCGCCTCGTGGCGGCATCCGTCGTTGCAAATGCTCGCGATACTTCCTGGTATCGCTGCGCTTTGCGTCTAGCCTGCCGCCCCGCTGCGCACCCGCTCGGGTGCTATTTGACCGTTTCACTGGACTGGCCGGAGGTCGTTCAGTGATCGAAGTCGAAATCGACGGCAGAAAAATCGAGGTGCCCGAAGGCAGCATGCTGATGGAAGCTGCCAACCGGCTCGGCATTTATGTTCCGCACTTTTGTTATCACAAGAAACTGACGATTGCGGCGAATTGCCGCATGTGTCTGGTCGAAGTCGAGAAGGCACCGAAGCCTATGCCGGCGTGCGCCACGCCTGTCGCCAAGGGCATGATCGCGCGCACGCAGTCGGCCTATGCGAAGCAGGCGCAAAACTCGGTGATGGAGTTCCTGCTGATCAACCATCCGCTTGATTGCCCGATCTGCGATCAGGGCGGTGAGTGCCAGTTGCAGGATCTTGCCGTCGGCTACGGTGGCTCGGCCAGCCGGTATACGGAGCCCAAGCGGGTGGTGTTTCACAAGAGCATGGGACCGTTGATCTCCGCAGAGGAGATGACGCGCTGTATTCATTGCACACGTTGCGTGCGCTTTGGGCAGGAAGTCGCCGGCATCATGGAGCTCGGCATGGCCGGTCGTGGCGAGCACGCCGAAATATTGAGCTTCGTCGGCAGCTCGGTTGACTCCGAGCTGTCAGGCAACATGATTGATCTGTGCCCGGTAGGCGCACTGACCAGCAGGCCGTTTCGGTATGAAGCTCGCTCGTGGGAGTTGTCGCGTCGCAAGTCGATCAGCCCACACGATTCGCTCGGCTCCAATTTGATTGTCCAGGTCAAGAACAGCGAGGTGATGCGGGTTTTGCCACTTGAGAACGAAGAAGTCAACGAGTGCTGGCTCTCGGATCGCGATCGTTTCTCTTATGAAGGGCTTAATGCCCCGGATCGTTTGCTGCGGCCGATGCTGAAACAGGCAGGCCGGTGGAGCGAAGTCGATTGGACCGTCGCGCTGGAGTACGTCGCTGCGGCGCTTGCTCAAGTGAAGATCGAGCACGGGGGTGCCGCCATCGGCGCTCTCGCTTCGGCGGGCAGCACGCTGGAAGAATTGCATTTGCTGGCGAAGCTGACGCGCGGGCTCGGCTCGGACAATATCGATTTCCGCTTGCGTCAATCGGACTTTTCAGCGGACGCGTCCGCAGCAGGCGTGCCCTGGCTTGGAATGAAGATCGCCGATGTCAGCACGTTGAACAGCGTGTTGCTCGTGGGTTCGTTTGTGCGCAAGGATCAACCGCTGTTGTCGGCGCGATTGCGGGCAGCTACCAAGCGTGGCTGCAAACTGAGCGTGTTGCATGCGGTCGATTCCGATCTGCTGATGCCGGTCGCAAATAAACACATCGTGCGGCCGAGCGAGTGGACGCAGGCGCTGAGCGAAATTGCGGTAGCGATTGCGGGCGCGCGTGGCGTTCCTGCACCGATTGACGGCGTTGCTCCTGGCGATAAGGCCAAAGCGATCGCCGCATCCCTGATCGGCGGCGAGCGCAAGGCGATCTTGCTCGGCAACTCCGCGATACAGCATCCGCAATCGGCGCAGCTTCGCGCGTGGGCGCAGTGGATTGCCAGAGCGACGGGTGCAACGGTGGGTGTGCTGACCGAGGGTGCCAATACAGTCGGGGGCTATCTAGTCGGCGCGTATCCGAGGCAGGGTGGTTTGGCTGCGCGTGAAATGATCGAGCAGCCACGCAAGGCCTATCTGCTTTGGAACGTGGAACCCGATTACGACGTTGCAAATCCAGCTGCAGTCGCGCCAGCCCTTCTGGCGGCGGAGACTGTGATTGCATGTTCTGCTTATCGCAACGGCGCGCTCGACTACGCGGACGTAATTTTGCCGATCACACCGTTTACCGAGACTGCCGGCACGTTTGTCAATTGTGAAGGGCGGGTTCAGAGTTTCAACGGCACCGTCAGGCCGGCAGGTGAAGCGCGACCTGGATGGAAAGTCTTGCGCGTTCTAGGCAACCTGCTCGGCCTCGAAGGGTTCGAGTACGAAACGTCCGATCAGGTTCGCAGTGAAGCTGTACCCGTCGATCTGGATTCGAGGCTCTCTAATGACACCTCGATTCCGGCGTCGAGACCCGAGCGTGCGCACAGAGGCGTGGGCGCAGCGGAAAGAATCGCGGACGTTCCCGTCTATTTCAGCGACTCGATGGTGCGGCGCTCACCGCCTCTTCAGGCAACCCACGATGCGAGGCCGCCGAAGGCGCGCGCGAATGCGCGTACGTTGCAATCATTTGGCGTCACTCCCGGAGACAAGGTGCGCGTGCACCAGGGCAATGCATCCGCGCTGCTCGAAGTCGCGCTCGACGACTCGATTGCCGACGGTGTCGTCCACGTATCGGCTGCGCATGAATCCACCGCAACGCTTGGCGCGATGTACGGGCCGATCGGGCTGGAACGCGCGTGATGGAGACGGTCACCGCCATTGTCTGGGAATTGCTCAAGATCGCCGCAATCGTCGGTCCGGTCCTCGGGCTGGTTGCGTACCTGACGTTATGGGAGCGGCGGCTGATCGGCTGGTTGCATATTCGTAGGGGCCCGAATCGCGTCGGCCCACTCGGGTTGCTGCAGCCGATTGCCGATGCGTTCAAGCTCCTCACCAAAGAGATCATCACACCGTCGCAGTCCGACAGGTCGCTGTTCTTCCTTGCGCCGGTCGTCATTCTGATGCCTGCGCTTGCCGCGTGGGCAGTGATTCCGTTCGGCCCCGGCATCGTATTAGCAGACATCAACGCCGGCCTGCTGTTCGTAATGGCGATCACCTCGGTGGGTGTCTACGGCGTCATCATCGCCGGCTGGGCTTCGAACTCGAAGTATGCGTTTCTTGGCGCGATGCGCGCAGCGGCGCAGATGGTCAGCTACGAAATCGGCATGGGTTTTGTGCTGGTGACTGTGCTAATGGTTGCCGGCACGATGAACATGACGCAGATCGTTGTCGGCCAGAACACCGGCGTGTTCGCTTCGATGGGTCTGAACTTCCTGTCGTGGAACTGGCTGCCGCTGTTGCCGCTGTTCGTGATTTATGTCGTGTCGAGCATTGCCGAAACGAATCGTCATCCGTTCGACGTAGTAGAGGGCGAGTCGGAGATCGTCGCCGGGCACATGGTCGAATACTCGGGGATGAGCTTCGCGATTTTCTTTCTGGCCGAATACGCGAACATGATCCTGCTGTCGACGGTGGCAACGATCATGTTCCTGGGTGGTTGGGCGGCGCCGATCGATCTTGGACGATTGTTCGGATTCGAAACACCAGGCTGGGTTAGTTCGCTGTCGGGCTGGTTCTGGCTTTTTGCGAAAGTGTTTTTCGTTGTCTCGTTGTTTATCTGGTTCCGCGCTTCATTTCCTCGGTACCGCTATGACCAGATCATGCGTCTCGGCTGGAAGATCTTCATTCCGCTGACACTCGTGTGGCTGGTCGTGATTGCCGTGTGGATGCAAACGCCTTGGAACATCTGGAGCAAATAGATCGATGGGCGCTGTCAGGGAATTCTTCGATAGCTTGCTGTTGCGAGAGCTCGTCAAGGGTCTCGCACTGACGGGCCGTTATGCGTTCTCGCGCAAGATCACGATTCAGTATCCGGAAGAAAAAACGCCGATCAGCCCGCGCTTTCGCGGATTGCACGCATTGCGCCGCTATCCGAATGGCGAAGAGCGGTGCATCGCGTGCAAGCTGTGCGAAGCGGTCTGCCCAGCGCTGGCGATCACGATTGAATCGGACCAGCGAGAAGACGGCACGCGCCGAACTACGCGCTACGACATTGACCTGACCAAGTGCATCTTCTGTGGACTATGCGAGGAAAGTTGTCCGGTCGATTCGATCGTCGAGACACACATCCTCGAGTACCACGGCGAGCAGCGCGGTGACCTGTACTACACCAAGCCGATGCTGCTGGCGATCGGCGATCGCTACGAAAAAGAAATCGCAGCAGCGCGGGCAGCCGACGCGCCGTATCGCTGATGGACGTTCAATCCGTCTTGTTTCTGATCTTCGCCGGCGTGATGCTTCTCGCAGCGTTGCGCGTGATCACCGCGCGCAACTCGGTCCACGCGGTGCTGTTCCTGGTGTTGGCGTTTTTCTCGGCAGCGGCGTTGTGGATCTTGTTGCGTGCCGAGTTCCTCGCGCTCGCTCTGGTGCTGGTTTATGTCGGCGCTGTGATGGTGTTGTTCCTGTTCGTCGTGATGATGCTCGACATCAACGTGGATCAGTTAAGGCGGGGATTCTGGCGCAATGCGCCGTGGGGTTTCGGGGTCGCTGCGCTAATCGTGCTGCAGATGTGGCTCGTCCTGTCGCAACCGCAATGGCAGGGCATGACGCGCTTCGGTCGGGGTATCGCGAACGCAGATAACACGCGATCACTCGGGATGCTCACGTTCACCGAATACGTTTTTCCTCTGCAGATCGCCGGTGTGATTCTTCTGGTAGCCATCATCGCGGCGATTGCGCTGACGCTGCGCGGACGCAAGGACTCGAAGAGGCAGGACCCATCTGAGCAGGTAAAGGCACGCAGCAGGGATCGCGTTCGGCTGGTCACGATGGCGACCGAAGACAGAGCACGGCAAACAAAAAACACTTAGGCGAAGAGGAACCGTCGTGGTATCGCTGTCCTGGTATCTGGGTGTAGGCGCGCTGTTGTTCGCGATCAGCGTCGTCGGCATTTTTCTCAATCGCAAGAACCTGATCGTGCTGCTGATGGCGATCGAGTTGATGTTGCTTGCGGTCAATATCAACTTCATCGCGTTTTCACACTACCTCGGTGACTACCACGGGCAGGTGTTCGTGTTCTTCATTCTGACCGTCGCTGCCGCCGAGGCCGCGATCGGGCTGGCGATTCTGGTAGTGCTGTTTCGCAACT
>JBDTQZ010000201.1:0-4927 GCA_039931935.1 Burkholderiaceae bacterium
GCCCAGCGACCAGTCGCGCGTCGGCGACCTCAGCTTCCCTCCTCGGCCGGTTTTCCATGTACTCGCTCCGCACGGGCAACAAACGCGTCGACCAACGTATTCGCGATGCGGTCGAAAACAGGGCCTGCCAGTCTTGACATCACGGTGCTCTGGAACTCATAGCGCAGGCAGAACTCGATCTTGCACGCGGCAACGGCCAACCGCACCAAACGCCATTCACCCTCGAACTGCCGAAACGGTCCTTGCTCCAGGCGGATGGCCATGAACTCCGGACGACGCTTCGCGTTGCGCGTGACGAAGGGGAATCGCACGCCATGATAGTCGACGGTGATCCTCGCGCTGACCACACTGTCGTCGCGCGCCAGCACCGTCGCCCCGGCGCACCACGGCAAGAATGCGGGATAGTGCTCTGCCGCCTCGATCACGTCGAACACATGCTCGACCGGAAACGGAAGGAGCGCGGATTTGCGGACTTCGTTCACGCCGCGCCATCCGCGACTCAAGAGCTGCCTGCACCGCCCCTGACGCAGGCGATCTCAGGTGTTGCCCGCCGTCCTCTGCAGCCCATCGGGACATTTTGCAACACGGCGCGTCGGGACCGATTGATCTGGATCAGTCGACGGGCTAACACCGCCGGACCACTTCGCCCGATCAGGCTGGCGGGTCCCGAGTGTCATCCCCTTGACCCACATCAAGCACGGTCGCCGAAGGAGTGTGCTAAATACTGCGCAGGCGGCCTGGACGGTCACAGGGCCGTCCGCGCGCTCTTCCCAGGGTCAAGGATACGGCGCCAGCGGATACATGAGGACCGTCCGCGTTCGCAATCGCCTGCGCTACCGGGGGCATTTTTTGGGAAGGAGCAAGCATGAAGTCAATCGTGATTCCAATCGTCGTCGCAACCATGAGCCTGGCCACTGGCGAGGCGGCGAACGCGCAGGAGGCCTTGGCCAAAAGCAGCGGCTGTCTGAACTGCCACGCCGTCGACGTCAAGAAAATAGGGCCCTCGTTCAAGGAGGTGTCCACAAAGTACAAGGGCAAAGCCGATGCCGAGGCGGCGCTGCTCGCCAAGCTGAAGGCCGGCAAGGAGCATCCAGCGGTGAAGGCCAATGACGACGACTTGAAGGCATTGGTCAAATGGGTTCTCGCGACGTGACACGCTTGACGGGAAAAGGGCGGTAACGAGCGGCCCGTGGTGGGCGAACCGAATCAGGCAAGGCGCCCGCGCGGGCCCGTCGGCCGCTTGTGGGCGTGGCTGATGACGCCCAGCGCCAAATGGTCACTGCTCACGCTAGTCATGGTGGGAATCGTCGTCGGTGGCGGAGGGGTGATCGCAACACAGGTCATGGTGGCCGCGACCGGGACAAACGAATTCTGCGGCGGTGCGTGCCATTCGATGGTGTGGGTCGCACAGGAATACAAGAAGAGCATCCATTATGCCAATCCGACAGGAATCCAGGCGACCTGCCACGACTGCCACATTCCGCACGCGTATCCGGAGATTCTCTGGTACAAGGCCAAGGCCGGCATCCACGACGCGATCGAGGAAGCCCGTGGCACGATCTCCACGGAAGACAAGTTCAAGAAGGAGCGCCTGCGTCTCGCCAAGGCGGTATGGACTGAGTTCAGGGCAACGAACTCCGCCAACTGCCAGCATTGCCACGCGTTCACACCTGAGATCGTCGCCAAGCAGAAGGAGTTTGTGCAGCCATTGCACAAGATGGTGCTGGCCAAGGAATCCACCTGCATTGATTGCCACAAAGGTGTCGCCCACACTGCCCCTGACGAGTGAAAGACTTCGCTTCCTTCTCACACCGGGTTTCGGAAGTCGCCGGGGTAAGGACGGGAACTCACACCAAAGATTGATCCCGCTCAAGCACAACTTGGCAATGCCGGCGTAACTTTGGCAGTGCGGCTTGAGGTGTCGCCGTCCACGATCACCGAACTCAGACAGGAGGATTCGATATGGGAACGATGTCAGGCAGGATCATTTTGACCGGTGCTGCGTTGGCATGCAGCGTTGGCGTGTCCGTCGCCGCAGCGCAAGAAACCAAAGACGCCCAGAAGCAAATCGACGAACTGAGATCCGCGCTGCCGAAGTTCGCGATCCCGATGCGCGAGGTAGGCGATCGCTTCCAGAACATCTACTTCGCGGCCAAAGGGGGCAACTGGGCGCTCGCAGCTTACATGGCGAAGTACATGAACGGCTCGATGAATCCGGCGAGCGTGACCAAACCCGCCGAATACAAGGTTTGGAAGAGCTTCTATGACGAAACCTTCGCACCGGTCAACAAGGCCATACAGGCGAAGGACCTGAAGGCATTCGAGTCGGCGTACACCGCCGTCACCAAGGACTGCAATACCTGCCACGAAGGAATGGGCTACGGCTTCATCAAGGTTGTGAAGCTGACTGCGCCGGCAGACAACGGCATCAACTATACGATCAAGTCGGAACCGGGCGCCGTGCCAAAGTAGTTCCGCGCGGTGCGCCGTAAACCGAAAGCCGGCCTGAACCGGCTTGCGGTGTTTGCTGCGCACAATGCACTTCGACCAGTTCTGCTTTTCGCTGCATTGAAATCAGGCGAGCGCTATCCCCCATCGCGGGCTGCGCGGTCGGGCTCGCGCGGGCTTGGGATCCGGCTGTTCCGAGTCGTGGGCAACAGCTCGGTATGGCGTTAAACTCCCCCCTCCCCATTTCGGTGCAACCTCGCCCATGTCGAGTCCTGGCAGTGGCCCTCCGTTCTCGACCGTAGTGCCCCCGTCGGCAGTCATGCTGCGCGAGATTAAGACGCATTGCTTGAACTGCAGCGTGCGCGAGCTATGCCTGCCGGTCGGGGTTGACCAAGAGGGGCTGCGTCAAATCGATGCCTTGGTAACCGATCGTGTTCATCTGAAGAAAGGCGACATGCTCTATCGCGCCGGTGATCCGTTCACGGCGCTTCATGCAATCCGCGTCGGTTCGTGCAAAACGACCGTGCTAGGTGAGAAGGGATACGAACAAGTCGCCGGCTTCCACATGATCGGCGACATCGTCGGCATGGACGGCGTCGGAACCGAACGGCACGGCGGCCAAGCCGTCGCGCTGGAAGACACCGAGGTTTGTTTGCTTCCGTTCGACCGGCTGGAAGAACTTGCGCGACACGTGGTGCCCCTGCAGCGCAACCTCCACAAGGTCCTGTCCACGGAGATCGCGCGCGACCAGAACGTCATGCTCCTGTTGGGCAGCATGCGCGCCGAAGAGCGGCTTGCAATATTTCTGCTGAACCTTTCCCAGCGTTATCGAGACCGCGGCTACTCGGCGACGGAGTTCGTACTGCGTTTGACGCGGGAAGACATCGGCAGCTTCCTGGGGCTGACGCTCGAGACCGTCAGTCGCCTGTTGTCGCGCTTCCAGGCAGCGGGACTGATCCAGGTTCAGGGCCGCGTGCTGAAGTTGCTCGACTCTTCTGCGCTCAAGCAACTCGCTGGTCAGCGATGCTGACATAGCGTCACTGCAGCTACGCCGCTCGACAAGGCAAACCACGAATTCGGCGAATCGCCGATAATCATTGGCTTCGCGCTGCAGCAAGAAGCGAATCTCCGTCGACTGCCGCAAGGGGATCGCGCACAAAGCCGCGGCGAATCAGGGCTTCCAGTCCGATGTTTCCGCATCCCGCTTGATTCACGTCAAGGCGTCTCGGCGCAGCGCCCCTTACGATGGAATGGAGCTGCCGGAAACTTTCCGGCCCGGAGCGTTGGGCGTAGGACGGACATGCAGGCCATCGGCATCATTCGCGACGAGCACCGTTCGCTGTCGGCGGTCCTGCACGGTATGCGCTATTTGGTTCGCGAGATCCGCGACCGCAGCGCCAAGCCGAATTTCGACGTGTTCGGAGCGATGATCTACTACATCGATGCGTTCCCCGAGCGCTTCCACCATCCCAAGGAGGATCGGTACCTGTTCCCGGTCCTGCGCATTCGCCACCCGGAAGCGAAGTCGCTGCTCGACCGACTGGAGCAGGAACACTGGACGGGTGCGGAAAAAATCCGGCAACTCGAGCAGGCGCTCACGCGTTATCAGCAAGGCGGCGCGGAAGAGTTTCCGAAATTCGCAGCCGCGGTGGAAGACTATGCGTCGTTCCACTGGCAACACATGCGCACCGAGGAAGACGAAATTCTGCCGATGGCCGAGAAATACCTGATCCCGGATGACTGGGGGGCTATCGATGAGGCGTTCCTCGGACACGGCGATCCGATGCGGGCCGGCAACGCGAGCACCGAGTACGCGGCACTGTTCACGCGCATCGTCAATCTTGCCCCGCCGCCTATCGGAGTCGGACCGGAGCGTTAGCAGCTTGCTGAAATTCGGGGGTACAAGAGAGATAGGTGCTCGACTAACACTAGGGCGTGGAAGAATTCGCTCGAGCTTGCCGACATCGAAAATTTCCACCGTCACGATTTGCGCCACGTCGCGCCTCATGGCCGCTACGAAAATGGAGAAGCTGCAGGAAGCTCGGGCCATCCTGTGGGCGCTGGCGTCGAGGAAGAACCATCTTGCCGTCAGGCCATGCCCGTGGACATCTTGAACTGACTCACGCTACCTTTTTGTTCGGCTGACTGCCGGTGCTGCGTGTGCGGCAGCACACAACGGCCTGCGCTCGCTGCGCCGATGAACACGGCAATTGCGAGCGCGTACGACATCCGGAGCCGTGAATTTTGTTGCATGTGAAGGCGCGCTTGGTTAGCATATTTTCGAGATAAACGTCTGAGGTCGCCGTTGCCGTGCGAGTTCGAAGCAGTTGCGTGTCGATATTGATTTTGCTTGCCGCTTCTGCGTCGGTCCGTGCGCAGGACGAGGCCGTGCCGGCTTTCAAGCAAGTCGACTCGCTGGAGGCGCGCGTTCAGGGTTGCGTGACCTGTCACGGTCAGAGCGGCCAGGGCACCAACAACG
>JBDTQZ010000202.1:0-4917 GCA_039931935.1 Burkholderiaceae bacterium
ACAGCAGCGCCTTGAAAAACGCGTGCGTCATCAGGTGGAAGATTCCGGCCGAGTACGCAGAGGCGCCCAGCGCAACGGTCATGTAGCCGAGCTGGGACAGGGTTGAGTACGCGACGACACGCTTGATGTCGTTCTGCACGATGCCTAGCACACCCATAAAAAAGGCGGTGATCGCACCGATCACGATGACGAACGACAACGCAACATCCGACAGCTCGAACAGCGGCGACATGCGTGCGACCATGAAGATGCCCGCTGTCACCATCGTTGCCGCATGGATCAACGCCGAGATCGGCGTTGGGCCTTCCATCGAATCCGGCAGCCACACGTGCAGCGGAAACTGTGCGCTCTTGCCCATCGCGCCGATGAACAGGCAAATGCAGATGACCGTCATCAGCAGCCACGGCGTGCCCGGGATGAGTTCAATTCCGCGCACGGCCATCGCGGGCGCCGCGGCGAACACCTCCGCGTAGTGCAACGTTCCGAAGTAGGCATACACGAGCCCGATGCCGAGCAGGAAGCCGAAATCGCCGACCCGATTGACGAGGAACGCTTTCAGGCTCGCGTAAATCGCCGTCTCCCGCTCGTACCAGAAGCCGATCAGCAGATAGGACATCAAGCCGACCGCCTCCCAGCCGAAAAACAGCTGTAGAAAATTGTTGCTCATCACCAGCATCAGCATGCTGAACGTGAAGAGCGAGATATAAGAGAAGAATCGCTGATAGCCTGGATCGTCGGCCATGTAGCCGATCGTGTAGATATGCACCATCAGCGACACGAACGTGACCACGACCATCATCAACGCCGTCAGCGGGTCGATCAGGAAGCCGACTTCGAAGTTCAACCCGCCGACCACCGCCCACGTGTAAACCGTTCCGTCGAACGTGGCGCCCCTCATTACTTCCGAAAGCACCATGAACGACGCGACAGTCGCGATCAGCACGCCGAGAATCGTGACCAGGTGGGCGCCCGTGCGGCCGACGATCTTCCCGCCGAGGCCCGCAATGAGTGCTCCGATCAGCGGTGCCAGCGGCACCAAGAGATACAGGCCGCGCATCAGTCGTCTACATCTCTGGCGTCAGCGGCAGGTGTAGCTGGCCTGGCTGGTGCGTCCACCGCCCCCTCGCCTTGGTCGCAACGCGCAAGCGGCGGACGAAGCTGCGTTGCCTGGACGTCGGGCACTTCGTGCCTTCTCTGCGGTACTCGCGCCAGCGGCGGGCCTGCAAACTCGCTGCGCTCAAACAGGCAGGCCCTTAAGACCCCGCTGCCGCTCCGCTCCTCGACGACGCCCCAAAGGCAGGGCATCTCCACCCAACGCTTGCGCGTGAGATAGCGTCACGTATGTGGAGGAAGAGAAAGAGACCTCACGTGTCGTGGCTGCGTCGCGACAGCAGCGGCTGGCGCAGCTGCGCCGCCTTTGAGTCGTCGCCCGAGGAGCGGAGCAACGCCGGGGCTGTTGAGCAAAAAAGCGCTTTAGCCCTTTTTTGCGCCGGCGTTGTGAGCACCGCAGTGGTCGGCACTTTAGTGCCCGACGACGTAGGCGGTGCAGCTGCGACAGCCGCTGCTGCATGAAACTGATCTATCGAGCCGGCCACGCCATGACACAGCGCGTGGGGCGCTCGTTCTTTGCGGGTGCAACGGTCAACGTCGAGCGAAAACCATAGCCGCTTCCTTCGACGTCGTAGCGGACCGTGGGCGCACCCTGCTTGTCCATCACGGACACCACCAACGGACCGATTAACTGATGGTCGGCCTTGCGCATGGTCACGTCACCCAGCGGATTGCCCTGTGCGGCGGTAAAGCTCATCCCGGACAACGCATGCGCAACTGCCAGCGCGTCGTCCGTTTCCGCGGCCTCTATCGCACGCACGAGCATCTCGATCATCACGATGGTGCGTGCCTGGAAAAAATCATCGCGCGCATCGGGAAATCGGCGACGGAATTCCTGATACACGCGCTCCATCGAGGCCGGCTCTGCGTTCGGGTGCCATTCGGCCACCGCGTACACGCGCCCGACTCCGGCATCGCCAATCGTGGCCGGCGCACCGAGCCCATTACCGTAGAACGTATAGAAATTGGTCCTCAGCCCGGCTTCGCGTGCTGCTCGCACCAGCAGTGTCAAATCGTTACCCCAGTTTCCGGTGACGACGGTATCGGCGCCACTGTCCTTGATCTTTGCCACATACGGCGCGAAGTCGCGCACTTTGCCGACCGGATGCAGCTCGTCGCCGACGATGGTGACTCGCTTCGTACGCTGCGCGAGCATCGCGCGCGCGTTGGCAGCCACCTGCTGCCCGAAGCTGTAGTCCTGATTCAACAGGTAGACCTTTGATACCGCGGCATCGGAAGCGAGCGCCTCGACCAACGCCGCCATCCGCATCTCGACATGCGCATCAAAACGAAAGTGCCACGGGCTGCAGCGCTCGTTGGTCAACGCGGGATCGACGGCCGAGTAATTCAGAAACAGCACGCGCTCGGCCGGGACGCGCTCGTTGTGCTTGTTGACCGCATCGATCAATGCGGCCGCGACCGCAGAAGAATTGCCCTGTAGAACAAACGCGATGCGCGCGTCGGTCGCACGCCTAAACATCGTCAACGCTTCCTCGACCTGGCCCTTCGAATCGAACGTCTCGAGCTGTAGGGTGCGTGCGCCTCCAGCGAGCTTGACGCCTCCGCGCACGTTGATGCGTTCGATCGCAAACAACAGGTTGCGCACAACCGCATCTCCGGTGTTTGCGAACGGGCCCGAAAACGCCTCGATCATTGCGAGGCGGATAGGAGGCGATGCCGGCGGCGAACTTTGTGCGATAGCCGCCGCGCTGAGTAGCGCGAATACAACCGCTGCCCACGCGCGCTTCAACGAGTCTCCGGAAATACGTTACGCAGCGAGCGAAGTCTGCGGGTTCAGCCGTTCGCCGGTCATATACAGCTTGTTCAGCGCATTCAGATAAGCCTTTGCCGAGGCTGCAATGATGTCGGGATCGGCGCCGGTGCCGTTGACGATGCGGCCGGCGCGCCCCAGCCGCACGGTCACTTCGCCCTGCGCTTCGGTGCCCGTCGTGATCGCATTGACCGAATACAGCAACAGTTCGCAGCCGCTCTTGACGCGACTCTCGATCGCCTTAAGCGACGCATCGACCGGGCCGTTGCCATCGGACTCCGCGGAGACCTTCTCTGCGCCGATCGAGAACACGATCTTGGCGTGCGGCCGCGCTCCGGTTTCGGATTTCTGCATCATCGAGATCAACTTGAAATGCTCGTCGTGCGGCGTCACCGCCTCGTCCGAAAACAGTGCCTGAATGTCTTCATCAAAGATCTCGGACTTGCGGTCGGCGAGCTCCTTGAACGCGGCAAAAGCTACGTTCAGATCCGCTTCGCTCTCGAGCGGGATCGCGAGGTCGTTCACGCGCTGCTTGAATGCGCTACGGCCGGACAGCTTGCCAAGCACGATCTTGTTGGCGCTCCAACCGACATCCTCGGCACGCATGATCTCGTACGTATCGCGCGCCTTCAGCACGCCGTCCTGGTGGATGCCCGATGCGTGCGCAAACGCATTCGCGCCAACGACCGCCTTGTTCGGCTGCACGGCAAATCCGGTAATTCCCGCCACCAGCTTCGATGCCGGGACGATCTGCGTCGTGTCGATGCCGACATCGAGGTCGAAAAAATCGCGCCGCGTACATACCGCCATCACGACTTCTTCCAGCGAACAATTGCCGGCGCGCTCACCCAGACCATTGATCGTGCACTCGACCTGGCGGGCGCCGCCGACCATCACGCCTGCCAGGGAATTGGCGACCGCCATACCGAGATCATTGTGGCAATGCACACTCCACACGGCCTTGTCCGAGTTCGGCACTCGCTCGCGCAGCATGCGCAGAAATTGTCCATATAACTCAGGCACCGCGTAGCCGACCGTATCGGGAATGTTGATCGTCGTCGCACCCTCTGCGATCGCAGCTTCCAGCACGCGACACAGAAAATCGGGCTCCGAGCGATAGCCATCTTCCGGCGAGAACTCGACGTCATCGGTAAATTGACGCGCAAAGCGTACCGAGAGTTTCGCTTGCTCGTGCACTTGCTCCGGCGACATGCGCAATTTCTTTTCCATGTGCAGCGCGGAGGTTGCAATGAACGTATGAATGCGCTTCGACTTCGCGCCCTCCAAGGCTTCCGCCGCCCTGCTGATATCGCGATCGTTAGCGCGCGCCAGTGAACACACGGTCGAGTCCTTGATCGCGTTGGCGATCGATTTTACCGCGTCAAAGTCGCCGTTGGACGATGCCGCAAAGCCGGCTTCGATCACGTCGACTCGCAAGCGCTCCAGCTGCTTTGCGATGCGCAGCTTTTCCTCCCTGGTCATCGAAGCGCCGGGGCTTTGCTCGCCATCGCGCAAGGTGGTGTCGAAAATAATCAGTTTGTCGGTCATCAGAGACTCCAGCAAAAACAGTCGTGGTTTTTCCTCGCCCGGCTCGCGGCTCAGGCGGGGTAGTGCACAAATTGTGGAGGAAGTTATCTGCGCGCGGGGCGCAGCAGTAGCAGCGCGGGCAGCAAGCCAAGCGCGGCTGAAATTCGAACGGCAGGAGCAATGAAGCGATTCATGTGCGGCGAGTCTAAGCCCAAAGCGGCCAAGGAACAACCGCGTTATTCCGACTTGCCTGGCATATCAGGAGGCGTCGGCGCGACCTTGGCGACGGGCACGGGCTTGACCGGGTTCGGTTGGTGTTTGTACCAGCGCCACGCCAGATATACGTACCCCGAAAAGGCGTAACAACAGAACAGGGTGAACAGCACGATCGGCGGATCGGATGAGACGAAGAAGATCAATGCGATCGCCACCACCAGAACCCAGAACGGGACGCTGCGGCCGAGCTGAAAACTCTTGCCGCTGTAAAACGGCGCGCTCGATACCATCGT
>JBDTQZ010000203.1:0-4897 GCA_039931935.1 Burkholderiaceae bacterium
AGCGCAACGTGATTGGCGTGCGCGAGCGCGCTTTGCCAGCGCGGCATCGGCGGCAACGTGGGTGGGGGCTGCTGCCAGCGCCACCATAGACGGATGCACATCAGCGCCAGGATCGTAAGCCCGAGCGACTTGTGCAAGTTGAACGCATCCACTCGCGGACCGATCGGTTGTTTGGGAATGTCCTGCATCCACCATCCCCATCCGAACTGCACGATCACCGCTACAGCGATCAGCCAATGCAACAGAATTGCCGTGCGTGTGTAGCGGTGAGAACGCGTTACGGCTTCCATGCGTCGGTCAGAGTCTTTAAAAACACGACGATATCGTCAATCTCTTCGTCGTTTAGCGCTGGGCGTTTTCCATTCTCACGATGATAGGGCGGGGTATCGCGATCGACGTTGCCGTGCAGCTCCGCAGGCAGATCGTCGAACCTGCCTTTCGGATACCAACGGTCGGGGTCGGTATCGCGCGTTGCGTAGAACGCCACCGCATCTCGTAGTGTCATGAAGCGGCCGTTGTGCATATAGGGCGCGGTAACTTCAATATTCCGCAGCGTAGGTGTCTTGAAGAAACCGCACCATTTTTTTCCGTCGGGTGCGTCGATGCGGTGCGGACCGCAAAGTCCCATGTCGACGAAACTCTTGTCCGCATTGCGCGGGATGCTCGCCTCGCGCGCCAGCCCAAGCGCGTGATAGCCAAAGTTCGTGAACAGCGAATCGCGGGGGTCTTTGCTGTCCCGATCCACCGTATGGCACTCGGCGCAGTTGCCTTTCTGGCGGATGGTGAAAAGGCCGAAGCCGCGTTCCTCGCGCTCGGTGAATTTCGCATTTCCGCGAACCACCGCGTCGAACTTCGATGTGAATGGCGCGAACGGCGCGCTGCTCTGGAACGCCGCGAGCGAGGTCGTGATTGCATCGAACGCGCGTTCCGTGTCTGCAAAGACACTCGTGCCGAATGCGCGCCGGACGAGCGGCGCGTAGTCGGCGGCGGCAACCTTGGCAACTATCATCTTCGCGTCGGCGTTGTTCATTTCGAGCGGATTCAGAAGCGGCTCCTTTGCCTGCGCCTCACGCGTAGCGGCGCGTCCGTCCCAGAAAAACCCGCCTACCGGAACCCGCTTGCCGTCGCGTTCGACAAACCTGAACTCTGGTGCTGTCGCGAGATACATCAGGGTCGGGGTATTGCGCGTGCCCAGTGACTCCGGTTTGCTGCCACGCGCGACGCCGAGCTTGCTGCTGTTGTCGCCGGTGAAGGCGCGTGACGGCTCGTGACATGACGCGCACGACACGCCTGCCGGCTCCGACAGCCGCGTATCGAAAAAAATGCGCTCGCCGATCCACTCGCGCAGCACTTCGGTTTTTACGTCGGTGGCCGCCGTCGCGCGGACGGTCTGCGCGGCTGGCCCTTCACGCGTAGTAGAGGCGAGCGCGACGACGATCATCAATGACCCGCCGATCGCGCCCCACCTTCGGCAGAAGGAACTCCCGCACCTCATCATGTAATCTAGTTTTGGATGCCGTTCAAATAAGCGAGATGATTCTATTTCGATTGCTGATCGCAGCGTTGGTTGCTACGGCCTCGCTGCCGGCCGCTGCGCAGGACCGGAACCCCGCACGCGTCGCTTATGAGCGCGAAGACTACGACACCGCATTCAGGCTTTATTCACCTGCCGCGAAGAACGGCAACGCCGAAGCCCAATACCGGCTCGGCCTGATGTACAAGTTCGGCTGGGGCGTCGAACGCGACCTCGAATCGGCGGCGAACTGGCTGCGCCGTGCGGCCGATCAGCAACATGCCGAAGCTCAGGCTGAGCTGGGCGTTCTTTACAAACTGGGGCGCGGTGTGAAGGAAGACGCGGCCGAGGCGACACGCTGGTTCCGCCGCGCAGCCGATTCCGGCGTGGGCATCGCCCAGTTGAATCTCGCGCGCGCCTACAAGGATGGCGCTGGCGTCAAGAAGGATCTTGCCGAGGCGTACGCGTGGTTCACGATCGCGGCCGGCAACGGCTACGTCGACGGCCTGTCATACCGCGCTCGGATTGCCGAAGACATGAGCGAGTCAGATGTCAAGAACGGTGAACGACTGGCAGCGGAGCGCAGCAAGACCATTGCAAGCAAGGAGCGCAAATGAAAGCCTTACGCACGATCCGCTGTGCCGTCGTCGCCGGGCTGGCCGCCTTCAGTTGTACCGCTATGGCGCAATTTGCGTATGTTCCGAATGAGAAAACCGGCACGCTGTCGATCATCGATCTGGCCAAAGATGAGGTGATCGGCTCGATTCCAGCGGGGAAAAAACCGCGCGGTCTCGTCGCGTCTCTCGATCGCAAGACTATTTACGTCAGCGATCAGCCGAACAACGCTCTGCTGATTATCGACTCCGCTGCACGTAAGGTGACGAGCAAGATCGATCTCGGTGAATCGCCCGAAGGGGTGGGCCGCTCTCCCGACGGAAAGTGGATCGTTACCGCCATCGAGGAAGACAATGCTGTTTTCTTCATCGACTCAGCCACGGGCAGGATCGAATTCAAAGTGAAGATCGAGGGAGAAAATCCGGAGCACGCGGTGTTCAGCCCCGACGGCAAATGGGTCTATGTCAGTGCCGAGGAGTCGCAGGTGGTCGATGTGATCGATGTCGCAGCGCGAAAACTTGCGGGCACGATCCGCGTTGGCAAGCGCCCGCGCGGCATCGGGTTTACGCCCGATGGGGCACGTGCCTATGTGGCATGCGAACTCGCGAATACCGTCTACGCAATCGATGTGGCCGCGAAGAAGGTGATTGCTGCGATTCCGGCCGGCGTCAAGAGCAACGGCGTCAAAGTGCATCCGAGCGGCAAAGAGGTTTACATCACCAACGGGACCGACGGCACCGTCAACGTGATCGAGACCGCAAGCAACAAGATCACGCACACCATCAAGGTGGGTCTGCGGCCCTGGAATATGGCGCTGACACAGGATGGCAGCAAGCTATATGTCGCCAACGGCCGCTCCAACAGCGTTTCGGTCATCGACACCGCGAACAAGAAAAAGGTGAAGGACATCGCAGTCGGCGAAACGCCGTGGGGTGTACTTATTCCGGAAGGGCATTAGCCTGCGCGCCTTCGCCGGAATTCTCAGCGATCAATGCGATGGGTTTGTTTCGACCACGCCTTCGGCAACCAGGCGATCGATCTCCGCGTCCTGATATCCGAACTCGCGCAGTACTTCCCGTGTGTGCTCGCCGAACATCGGCGCTGCGCGCGCCGCTTCAGTCGGCGTGCGGGAAAAGTGCAGCGGACAAGCAAGCGCCCTGGTTTTGCCGGCCTGCGGGTGATGCAGAGCGACCACCATGCCGCGTGCGAGTGTCTGCGGATGCTCGAGTGCTTCGCCAATCGTGTGCACCGGCCCGACTGGAACTCCTGAGGCATCGAATACTTCAATCCATTCGTTTCGGGTACGCGTTGCGATCACTTTGTTCATCGCATCGGTCAGTGCATCAAGGTTTGCCATGCGCGCAGCGTTTGTTGCGAAGCGCAGATCGCGGCGCCACTCGGGATGACCGAGGACGTCGGCGATTCGCTCCCAGTTCGCCTGGTTCGCGCCGCCGATGTTGATCCAGCCGTCGCTCGCGCGAAACGCCTGATACGGTGCGGTCAGGATGTGTGCCGATCCGGTCGCGCCCGGCGATTGGCCGGTGGCAAAGTAAATCGCCGCGTGCCAGTAGGTTTGCTGTAGTGCGGCTTCCATCAACGACGTGTCGACCACCTGGCCTTCGCCGGTCTTCAGCTTGTGTGCGTAGGCGGCCAGGATGCCGGCGACTGCGAGGATGCCGGCATTGATGTCGGCGACGGAGTTGCCGGTCTTCGCTGGCGCGCCGCCAGGCTCGCCGGTGATTGACATCAAACCTGCGAAGCCTTGCGCGATCAGGTCGAACCCGCCCTTGTCCGCGAACGGGCCAGTGCGTCCGTAGCCGGACACTGCGCAGTAGATCAGCCCGGGGTTTTCGGCGGCGAGGACGTCGTAGCCGAGCCCAAGTTTCTCCAACGTTCCTTTGCGATAGTTTTCGGTCAGTACGTCGGCGTTACGCACCATCTTCAGCAAAATCGCGCGACCCTCTGAGTGCTTGAGATTCAAAGCAATGCCGCGCTTGTTCCGATTCAGAATCATGAACGGAGCGGAAACGCCATTGACCTGCGGCTCGCTGTACGTGCGCGAGTCGTCGCCGCCGGGCAGCTTCTCCACCTTGATCACATCGGCGCCCATGTCGGCCAGCATCAGTCCTGCCGTCGGCCCTGCCATGATCTGCGCGAGTTCGAGCACGCGCATGCCGGCCAACGGACCACTCATCGGCCGGTGAACTCTGGTTTTTGCTTCGCGAGAAACGCCGCGTAGCCGATGCGAAAGTCTTCGGTGTCGAAACAGTCAAAGCATTCGTCGAGTTCGGTCGCTGTAAGCGGCGTGCCTTCGGCCAATCGGCGCGCAAACTTTTTGTGCCAGCGCGCGACCAGCGGCGCGCCCTCGGCGATGCGTTGCGCAGTAGCGCGCACCTCGGTCACGACCTGATCGTCGGGCACTACACGCGTGATCAATCGTTTCTCACGCGCTTCGGCCGCATCGAAGACACGGCCCTCGAGCAATATCTCGAGCGCGGTTGCGGAACCGACCAGTCGCACCAAAGGCGCCATCTCCGCGTAGGCCATCACGAGGCCCAGATTCTTGATCGGTGCGCCAAAGCGACTCGACTCTCCGCAGATGCGCAAATCGCACAACGCCGCGATCTCGAGCCCGCCGCCGACGCAGATGCCGTGGATCTGCGCGATCAGCGGGTGTCGACAATTGACGAGTGCTTCGGCAGTGCGGTGCATCACCTTGCCGTACTCGGTCGCCTGCACCTTATTCGAACGCTGTGTTGCGAATTCGGC
>JBDTQZ010000204.1:0-4879 GCA_039931935.1 Burkholderiaceae bacterium
GGCGGGCGCCCGCCCCGCAGCATGGACGACGAGGTCCGCCTGCAGCAACACTGGCTGGCCGCGTTGCAACGCGTGCACTTGATAGTCGCTGTCGCCTTTTTCGATCGAGCCGACGGTTGCTTGCAGCCGTACATCTATCCCGATCGCTTCGAACGCCCCCATCAACCAGCCCACCACGTCCGGATCGAAGCCTTTCAGCATGCGCTCGCCTTGCTGAAGAATGGTCACTTGGGCGCCAGCGCGAGCAGCGATGTGCGAGAACTCGGCGGCGATGTAGCCGCCTCCTACAAGGACAATCCGACGCGGCAGCTGCGGCAGGGCGAGAAACTCTTCATTCGTAATCAGATGCTCGTCACCCGGAATACCGAGTTTCACGGGTTCGGCACCCGCGGCGATCAGCACATATTTGGCTTCGAGCAGCTCGCCATTGACTTCGATCGTGTTGCGTCCGGTGAAGCGCGCCGCGCCGTGATAAGTGGCGATGCCCTTATCCATGTAGAGCTGCTCGTGCTTGGCCGGGACCGGATCTGTGAACCCTCGCTTGAAAGCCATCAGCTCGGGCCAGTTGATATGAAGTTCGCCGTTCACGCCCTTGCCTTTCATGCGTCGGGCGTGGTCAATTGCGGCGGCAGCGCCGATCAGCATCTTCTTGGGGTCGCAACCACGCAGCGCACAGGTCCCGCCAAACGGGCGAAAATCGACGACCCCGACGCTCCAGCCGGCAGCTCGAACGCGCATTGCAGCCGTCATGGCCGCCGTTCCGGTGCCGATAACCACGAGGTCGTGTCGCGTCTGCATCAGAGCCACTCGAAGTTCAGGTGACCCTTTGGCGTGCCTTCACGAAGTCGGCGATATTGCCCGCGACAATAGCGAGCAGCCCGGCGTAGACCAGGATCGAGCCCATCCAAAGCCCTGCGAATGCAACGACCGCTCCGGCAAGTCCGAGCCAGAACAGGCCGAGGCTCGCGTGCGCACTTGCCGAGCGGTACAACAGCCACACGCTGAGCGCGAGCAGCGCAAGATAGAGCGGGATGAGGACCGCATCGTTGATCAGAAAACCGGCGCCGATCGCGGTGAGCGCTGAGACTGCCGCGGTAAGCCCGAGGCAGCAGGCGGCAGCCAAACCTGCGCCGAAAGTGCTTGCCAATTGCTTTGCCAGTTCTTTCATCACGCACTGGCCGGAAGCGCCTGCCATTCCAACAGCTGCCGAACGATCGCGCGCGCGAGGCGAAACGCTTCCGCAACGCTCACGATCTCTAGCCCTGCGTGCTGTGAGCTCCAGGTCTCCCCGGCCGCGGCGCACGCAAAGAAGTGCACATGACAGCAGAAGGAGCTTCGGATGTCGGGCGACATTCCAGGCATCAACAGCGAAACCACCGCACCCGCCGGCTCGAGGCGTCGCACCTCGTCTGGGCGCAACGGTCAGCAAGATCGGCTCTCCCGTCTGCGGACAGTGCGAGAGAACGCGGGCGGTCTTGCCGATCACGGCCGGAAACATCAAAGTATCGAGTGCGCACCATGTGTAGAGGCGTTGGCCGTCGACTTCGAACGCATGCTGGGTCTTGCGAAGTGAGATGCCATAACCAATCACATTGCCGTTGTCGTCGTACTCGGTATCGGGCGCCATCTCGAGCACAGCGACCACCCTATCATCAGGCCAGCCGAGCGATTGCGCGATCGTGTCTTTCGGCACCGGACTGCCCTTGGCGAGTTCGCGAAGCAGCGTCACAAGCAGTGCCGGGAATCCCTGCGGACGATTCGCTGGTGAGAGGCGTTCAGCGACTTCGGTGATGAAGCTTGAGGAGTCCATCGAGCTCTTATCGGCAACAAGACTCCTGCGCTTGGATCGGCGGGCATTTCACCGAGCCGTACGAGCAAAAGACGCAGCAGTCACCGGCCCGTGGTCGCAGCAACCCCTTGCAGCCCTCGCACTCGTAGAAGAACTGGCAGGCATCGGTCGGCATCGTTTCCTGCTTCGCGTGTCCGCACTGCGGACAGGTCAACACCGAGTCGAGCGTCTCAGGCACGGTGGGCACCTATTGCTTCTTCAGGGTCGACGGGAACCCTGCCGCGGCAGTCGCTTTGAGCAAAACCTCCACGTTGGTCTTCGCGTCGTCGAAGATCACCTCTGCTTCGGCTTTCTTGAGGCTCACGTCCGCCTTGGTCACGCCGTCAATCTTGGTTAACGATCTCTGCACGGAGATCACACACGACCCTCAAGTCATCCCAGATACTGCAAGCGTGGCGGTCCTGACCGCGGCCAGGGCCGTAGCAGAGATGAGGGCGAAGATGGCAAACATCGCCGCAGTGATAAGTTTTTTCACGAGGACCTCCTCAGGCTAGATAAATCGCCGTACCACGGAAACGCGACCAACGCGGCGGTCACGATTACGGCGCCGATGAATAAGAGTCGCTGATTACGCAACGTCCTCGGCTCAGCGCAGGCCATTCCCGGCGCGCACACCGCGGGCACGTAAAACAGCCGATACGCGGCGAAACCGAGGAACACGAGCGCGAGCCCGATGAAGATCGGGCGCATGGGCGTAAAAAACGCGATCAACCCAGCGGCGGCTCCTCCGAGGCCAAGTGCGACGAGCACCAACGGTCCGACGCAGCAGATGGAAGCGCCAATCCCCGCAATGACACCGCCTGCCAACGAAGATTTCGCCGACACCGGTTTTCCATCATCTGCGCTGGCGCCGGCGGCGAGCAAGCCATTGACGTTAGGTGATGCCATCACTATCCCGAACGATTCGCAATGCAAGGAGTCTAGATTCCGTACCGTGGTACGGAGTCAAGGGTGTGAGCATGGATTCGAACTTGCCGATCGGCCGCCTCGCTGCGAACGCTGGCGTCAACGTGGAAACGATTCGCTACTACCAGCGGCGCGGGTTGTTATCGGAGCCGCACAAACCGCTGAACGGGCATCGCCGATATCCGGCGGAGTCGGTGAAGCGGGTGCGCTTTATCAAGCGAGCGCAGGTCCTCGGCTTCACGCTGGACGAGATTGCCGGATTACTGCAACTCGACCTCACTCACGCTTGCGCAGAGACGCGCGACCTGGCGGCGCGCAAGCTGCAGATCATCGAGCAGAAGCTGGCCGATCTGACCGCGATGCGCAAGGCACTGGCCAAACTGACGCGCCAATGCGATTCGCTCGACGGGACAGGCGCCTGTCCTATCATCGACGCACTGGCGACCGATTGAGTTACGTTTCGCTGATCACCCACCCGCCGGGGCTAGCGAGCATGCGTCGGCCGAACACGCACGCCTTTACCGCTCCATCTAGCGGGTTACGGCCCGTTAGCAGAGGCAGAGCGTGCTGTTAGGCAGCCGGCCGCGTGCCGGTCACGCGAATCGGTTCACGCTTGTCCATGCCGCGGTAGACCAGGGCTAAGACCAGTCCGTAGACCGCGTGCGATACGAATCCAATCCAGCCGCGAGCTTCGGCGAACCACGGGAACATCCCAGTGAAGCCGTAAAAATTGATGTAGTAAAGCGCGATGCCGAACAGCAGACCGACCCACCACGCCATACTGCTTCGCAATGCCAGCAATATCGTCGCCAGAATGAACGCAAAAACGACCGACATCAGCATGTGAATGCTGACTGCAACCATCGCGACACCGATATCGAACGTTGGAGGCGGTGGCAGCACCGACGGCCCCATCCCGATCGCTGCAATCATATGCAGCGGCCCATACCACGGCTGGCCCATCACGACCGCCACCAGAATCATCTCCATCATCGCGAACACCAGACCAGCGACGATCGCCGCCACGAGCGCCGGTCCCACGCGCGGAAAAAGCATTCCTTCAGTGCGTCGGTCAACGGCGGACTTATTGTCACGATCAGCAGGCGTCATGTTTACTCCAGTAAGTAAAACAAACGAGTCCAAGCTTGCGTGTCGGCCACACAAGGCGAGCAATTTATACCTCGAGCGAATTCGCGCTCCCACGCTAGGCGATAGACGCGTCAAGTTTCGGGCGCATCCAGCGCCAGAGCAGGTGATCGACTGAAACGACGCCAGCGCCGCGGCACAGCAGCACCAGCATCATCGCGGTCCATTGCAGGTGAGTCGGCCACGCTTCGGGATACACGAAGATCTGAATCACCAAAGTCATCGCCATCAGCACGATGACGGCGAAACGGGTGAAAAGCCCGAGTACCAGCAAAACAGGGCACGTGATCTCGATCGCGAGCGCCATCATCGCTGCGATCTCCGGCGGCAGGATCGGCACCTGATACTCGTCGGTGAAAAACTGGATCGTCCGCTCCCAGTTGATCAGCTTGACCTGCGCGGCGTTCCAGAAGATCCATGCGACGCCGAACCGCAGCGGCAGCGCCAGCACCGAATACGGAACGGCTTCGAGCCACGCGCGCGCCTGCAAGAACAGCCTCACCGGCGTCGAGGTCGCACGCGTGCTCGCGAGGGTTGCGTCGCTCATGATGATCTACCTTCCTCGATTCGGAACGCGTTTAGACGGCCTTTTGCGAGTTGCTCGGCGATCAGCGTCGCGGCCTCGGCAGGCGCGTTGTCGAGCAGCCGTCCCAGTGGTTCACCATTGCATAGGCGCGAAACAAAAGCATAGGCATCGGGCTCGAGCCGCTGGGCGTCGACTCCGCCGGGACCTCGATGGACGACCAGCCACACTGGGCGACGCGTCATATCGACTTCGGCCATGGCCGCATCGCTGCCGCTCGTTACCGCGTCCGCGATCTCGTCCGCGGGATAGTTGAGCCCGAGAAAGACCACCGAAGGGTGCGGCTCGAAAACAAGCGCAGCGTGCTGCTCGGGATCGACGCCGACCAACGCTTGCGCTTGCAGCGCCGGCGCATCCACGGCGTTGGCTGCGATGCTAAGCGCCCATTCGAAACG
>JBDTQZ010000205.1:0-4859 GCA_039931935.1 Burkholderiaceae bacterium
TTCGGTCCGTGCGACTGGCAGGGGTGCCAGAGGAGTGGTCAGCGAGTGAGCAACATCAAGCGGCAATCCAATCGCGTCGTTCATCGCTGCGCGCGCCACTTCTAAATCAGCCGACCGCCGAATCTGTTCTTCGCGGACCCCGGCCAGATGCACGCGAATCGAGAGCACGTCCGCATCGGTGGCCATTCCGCTTGCCCGCCGCGCCTCCGACCGTTCGAGGTCCGCCTCGGCCGACCTCATGGCTTGCACGGTGACGTTCACCTGCTCAGATCCGAACTGCGTGTCCCAATAGAACCGCACCACTTGGGCGATCACCGCGATCGTTTCCAGCAGGCGAATAGTCACCGCAGCATTGGAACGCGCATTCTGTCTGATCTGATTGAAAGACGCGTCGACGATGTCTGCAAATGTCGGCGGGCGCGCGATCATCCGCAGGACTCCATGCTCGTCGAAGCGATAGCGCGAAGGAATCTGACGCTGCGCCAGGCGACAGAGCGCGGAACCGAGCCGGTCAACACACGTGATCGCCGTGAACGGATCGTTGACGCCAGGCGACAGCGCTCGCCCTGCAATCTCAACCAACTGATTGACGGAGAACTCGATGTCCTGCGAGGCGGTTCGCTGTGCGCCCAGTACAAAGGCATCGCGCACCTGGCTGATGAGTTGATCGGTGACGCGTTCTCCGGGCCAGGCCATCGCGAGCGGGCGGCCCTTCACGACGTAATGTCCGGGCCGCGACTGGAGATGAAAAAGCAGTTTTTCCTCGACGGCCAGCTTCATCAGAGCACCTGGATCGACGAAGTTGAGGTAGCCGTCCTCCGTCGCCGCGATCGAGCGCGCCTCCCGGTCGAACGCAGCGGGCCAGCCTGCATCGAGTGTTTCAGAGCCGCGCTGAGTCTCCGACTCACCGACGGGTTCGGGGAACAGGTGCTCGATTCCCTCGATCAATTCCTCACTGACGCGCGCAATGACCTGGTCCGCCTGGATCGAAACTGCAACGTGATGGATGAAATAGATCAGTACCGCCAGACTGACTACCGCCAACAGCACGCCGGCGCTAACCGCTAGGTGCGGAACGAAAAGCGTTTCATCCGCGCGGCGGATCGTGCGCAGTACAAGCAGGCAGTACACGAAGGTGGAAACGAAAGTGCCGATGACCAGCTGGTTGGTAGCGTCGCGCATGAAGTTGCGCAGTAGGCGCGGCCCCAGTTGCGACGACGCGAGCGACAGCGCGACCAGCGTCATCGAGAACACGACGCCGGCAATGGTGATCATCGATCCGGCGATCGTGCTCAGCAACAGGCTCGCCCCATCCGCTCCGCCGGTATATGTCCAGCTCGGTATCTGCAGCAATCTTTTGGCCATCAACTCGTCCACCGCAACCGTGGCAAACGCCAACGCGATCGCAGCCACCGCCATGGCGGAAGGCACGAACCAGAAGCTGGAGCGAATCCGATCCCAGTATTTGAGCAGCAGCGTCTTCATGGCGAATGTGTGCTTCGCGCAGGTGTGGTGGAGTTCATGGTTCTCGATGCAGGTGATTCGAGGCGTAAACAATGGTACGTGCAGCACCACCGATGCCAGGAGCGGCGAACAATTACCGGACTCTAACCATCAGGGCCAACCGCCGCGGAAGCCAGCGCGCCGCGGTCCGTCGACTACATACTCGCACCCGCGCATCAGCCGCCAGATCAGTTGGGAGCGATAGTTCTCGATCATCATGAGGACGATCCCCTGGTCGAGCCCAAAATGCCCCGGCGAAACCCAGGCGTGCGCACCGTCGGCGGCCAGAGTTGGATTGAAGCTGCTCGAATATTGCTGCCCGATGCGCATCTCCGGGTAGCGCCGGGCCATCGTGCGTACGGGTAACACAATCTCGGGCGCGAAGGGCAACGATGCAAGTGCGGCCCATCCGGCGAGCGTTCCGCCGTCCGGACCGTAAGGCACCCCGCGCGCGGCGTAGCCAAACAGGCTGCGGCGCTCATTGGTGGAATCTGGATCTGCATCGCTCGGACCGTCGCAGGCGGTGAAATCCCCAGCAGCCTTCATCGTAGCCGGCGAAGCTGCGCGGATTGCGACGCGGGTATTCGCGCTGCACCTCGGTGGCGCGGCGGCTGTTTTCGAAATAGTCGTGGCGCTTCGCGCATGAAGCGATCGGCAATGCCGCGCGGATCGATCCATGCGTGCGAGAACTGATGCACGAACAGCGGGCCAGCATTTATTGGCCGGGTTCACCGTTTGCTGAAAATAGCTGAACGCAGCGCGTTGCAGAGCTTCCAGCACGGCCTCATCCGTCAATGGTGTCTTAACCAAAATTCATAATCAATTCACTTGCAGCGCAACTGCCCTGCGCAAGTCATTAACAAGACCGGCAGCGCGGAAAATGTTCTGGACGAGCGCGCAGAGGCAGTTTCACCGGATCGAAGAGAGATTACGGGAATTGGCTGCACGCCGGTATTACAACCAGTGACGGAACATCTTATGCGCGCGCAACTGTTGTCCAATGGCCGCTACACGGTGATGCTGACCGACGCCGGCTCGGGTTTCAGCCGCTGGCGAGACCTTGCGATCAATCGCTGGCGCGAAGACCCTACTTGCGACGACTGGGGAACCTACGTTCTGCTGCGCGACGCTGAAAGCGGCTCCGTCTGGTCGGCCGGCTTGCAGCCGTGCGGTGGCGCGCCTGACAAATACTCGGTGAGCTTGTCCGACGCATGCGTGCAAATCGTGCGGCACGATGGCTCACTCGAAACCACGCTCGAAGTCGCGGTGGCGAGCAGCATCGATGCCGAACTGCGCCGGCTAACAATCGTCAATCACGGCGCCGTCCCCCGCACGCTCGAAGTCACGTCGTATGCCGAGCTGGTGCTTGGCTCGGCGGCAGCCGACGCCTCGCATCCGGCCTTCTCGAAAATGTTCGTGCAGACCGAAGCCGTTGACGGTGGCGACGGGATACTGCTGGGAAGGCGCCGCAAACGCGCCCGCCACGATCCCGACGTGTGGGCCGCGCATTTTTCGAGCGGTGACGGTCAGGCCGGCGCGTTTAACTTCGAGACCGATCGCGCGCGCTTTATCGGCCGCGGCCGGACGCTGCGTGACGCGGTTGCGATGCAAGGTAAGGGGTTATCGAACACCGCTGGCACCGTGCTCGATCCTGTTTTCAGCATTCGCCGCCGTGTCAGCGTTGGGCCGGGCGCCCGCGTGCGCGTTGCCTTCTGGACAGTGGCGGCCGATTCGCGCACTGAGGTGCTGACGCACTGCAAGTCATTGCGCACACCAGGCGCGAGCGAACGCACGCTGGCCGCCGCTGCGAAGCATGCTTCCAGCGAACACGAGCGACTCCACATCGACGGCGAGCAGGCCGAAGCCTTTCAACGCCTGGTAGGTCCGTTGCTCTACGCCGATCCCGCTTGGCGGGGCCCGTTGCCGGTGGTTGAGCGCGCTAGCGGCGGAGCGCCGGTGCTATGGGGCGGCGGTATATCGGGGGATCGGCCGATCGTGCTGGTGCGCACCGGCAGCGAAGGCGCAATTGAACGCGTGAACGATGTGCTGCAGGCGCAAGCGTACTGGCGGTCAAAGCGATTCGGCGTCGACGTCGTAGTTCTGAACACCGCGCCCAAGGACGCCGCGAACGCCCTGCAATCGAAGCTGCATTCGTTGCTGCAGGAGCAGACGCGACAGTTTGAGGCCGACTCCGACGGCGCCGGGGCGGGCGTGTTCTCATTGCGCGACGGTGAAATCTCCGGCGCACTGCGCGACGGACTCTCGGCGGCCGCGCGCGTTGTCCTTTACGCAGAAGATGATGAGCGGGCCGCCGCTGCGCGCGACGGCGTGCGCCGCCAGGCAACTGCATCGCTCAAGCCGGTTGCCATGCCGGGTTTCCGCACCATGCGGCGCAGGCCTGCGCCCGCTGCCGCGGCAAACGCCGAGCCGCTCGAGTTCTACAACGGTCTCGGTGGCTTCGCGCAAGGCGGCAGCGAGTACGCAATCACGCTCGACGATGGCCGATGCACGCCGATGCCGTGGATCAACGTGGTTTCCAATCCGTCTTTCGGATTCATCGTGTCGGCCGAGGGTGGTGGCTACACCTGGTCGCTCAACAGCCAGCAGAATCCGTTGACGCCGTGGCCGAATGATCCGGTCAGTGACACGCCGCGCGAGATCATCTATCTGCGCGACGAGGAGAGCGGAAAGGTCTGGAGTGTGACCGCGTCACCGATCCGCGTGCCGGATGTGACCTACCGCGTGCATCACGGTAAGGGCTACAGCCGCTTCGAGCACACCGCGCATGACATTGAAGTTGCGCTGCTGCAATTCGTGCCGTTGAGCGATACGGTGAAAGTGTCGCGACTGCGGCTTTCCAATCGGTCGGGGCGCGTGCGGCAGTTGTCGACTACCGCATATATCGAGTGGGCGCTCGGTCCGAACGGAACGGTGCCGGCACCTTTCATCGTGACGTCGATCGATGCGGTCACGGGCGCACTGTGTGCGCGCAATGCCTGGCGCGCCGAGTTCGGTGAGCGGGTTGCATTTATCGATCTTGGTGGCGTGCAAAGTTCATACACGGCCGATCGCGCCGAGTTCCTCGGACTGCACGGCGCTGTCGCTAGCCCGGCGGCGCTCGGTTCCGCGGGTGGCCATGCACCGCTCTCCGGAAGAGCGGGCGCCGGGATGGATCAATGCGGCGCGCTGCAAACGCGAATCGAGCTTGCCGCAGATGCTGAGGTAGAAATCGTGATCCTGCTCGGCGATGCGGCATCGCCTGCGGGCGCCGAGTCACTGATCGAAAAGTACCGCGCCGCCGACCTGGATGCGGTGTTGCGCGAAGTCGCCGGGCAATGGAGCGAGATGCTCGGGAC
>JBDTQZ010000206.1:0-4842 GCA_039931935.1 Burkholderiaceae bacterium
CCCAACGGCCACATCTTGACCTTCCTTCGCAAGGATCTCGACGATGGTGCCAGCCTGCGGCGCCAGCAAGCGCGCGGCGCCCGAGTCGAGCGCTAGAAATCCATCGACACGCTCGCGACGTGCGTATTCGCCCCAGATCGAGAATGCCACCAGGCCGAGCGCAAAGGTGACCGCGAGCAGCGTGTATCCCCACATCGGAACGGTGCGTGCGAGCGACACTTCGCCCAGCAGCTTTTCACGCTGCGCGTCGATTGCCTGCTGCCGGAAGAGCTTGGTCGCCATTTGCGACCGCGATTATGGCGGGGGAGTCAGCTAGTGCAAACCACTCTGCAGAATCAGCCGTCGCGTACATCCGCCTCGGTCGCCCGCGTTTAGGGCGGAAAATACATCTTGCTCTTTTCGAGCTCGAAGCTCCACGGCAGGTTGGCGTTCTTCCAACCGTTGACGTTGAGGCGACCTTTGTCGGACAGCTCGCCTTCAAACCCGTAAACGACGGTGTATACGCGCGTATAGCCCGAGTCGGCCAGCAAGTTGGCCGCGCGCGAGCTGCGTTCGCCGGTGCGGCAGATCAGCACCACCGGATCGGTCTTGCTCAAGCCTTTCGCTTGCAGGCGCCGCCCAACTTCTGGAACAAAGTCGCTGAACGGTTCGAGTTTATAAAAATCGCGAGACTCGTCCCAGTCGGTCATGAATTCCTGGAATTCCACATAGGGCACCAGCGCATCGACCGGCGTTGCCATGCCCATAAACTGCGCTTCGGCTCGCGTGCGCACGTCGACGAACAGCACCTTGCCCTTCTGTGCACGCACGAATTGATGAGCCTGCTTCGGCAACAGATACAAACCCTGGTGCGTGCGCATTTCCTCCGGGACCCGAGACGCATCGACCTTTTGCGCGGCGGCGCCGAAGGAAATCGAGGTAAGCAGCGCGAACAGCGCACACGGGAATAGAGAGCTAATGGCTTTCATGGTCGTCTACGAAAGAAGGGCAATCATCATAGACACGCCGTGGCGGTCGCAATAATTCTGTCGGCATATGCATATTCAGCCCGCATGAGGCGTCGGGTATCGTCGCCGCGCCGATGAACACTGCCGCACCTTCGTCAAAATTGTTCTCTTACTTGCTGCTGACGGCGTCGATGGCGCTGGTCGGCACCTACGTTGCGCTGTCCAAACCGCTGGTCGCCGTGATTCCGGTGTTCGCATTGGCGTTCTTACGTTTTGCCATTGCTTCCGTCGCAATGTTGCCGTGGACGTTCCGAGCAAAGAGTGAGGCGCCGCTGACGCGTACCGAGCGGCGACTTTTCTTTTTGCTTTCTTTTTTCGGAAACTTCCTCTTTTCGATTTGCATGTTGAGCGGCATTGCGCTGACGACCGCGACCGCTGCGGGCGTCACCCTCGCTACGTTGCCGGCGGTCGTGGCGCTGCTGTCGCGCTGGTTCCTGCATGAAACGTTGACGCTGCGCGTGTGGCTCGCGATCGCGCTCGCCGTAGCCGGCATCGCGTTGTTGCAGCTGGCAAGAGGCACCGAGCCCACGGCTGAGCCCGGCTCGGCGCTGGCCATGCTGCTCGGTAATTTGCTGCTGTTCGGCGCCGTCGTATGCGAAGCGATCTACGTGATCATCTCGAAGCGGCTGTCGGCAACTCGCTCACCGCTGCGCGTTTCAGCATTGATCAATCTGCTGGGATTGCTGTTGATCGCCCCGCTCGGTCTGTGGCAGCTCGTTTCGTTTGATGTCGGCTCGCTGACCGCCAGCTTATGGCTGCTGATGATTTTTTACTCGCTGGCGGCGAGCTTATTTGCCGTGTGGATGTGGGTGGCGGGGCTTAAGAACGTGGCGGCGAGTCACGCAGGCGTGTTCACAGTGGCGTTACCGATCGCCGCCACTTTGGTTGGCATCTTTTTGCTCGGCGAAACATTCAACTGGATGCAAGCAGCTGCGCTCGCGTGCGCGGGTGCGGGCATTTTCCTGATCAGCTCAGCGCGGCCCTCCACCGCGCATTGACAGAATACCGATGTCTCTACTGACGATCCTGGATGCCGAACTCGCTTTCGGCCTGCATCCGTTGCTTGACCGCGCCTCGCTGACGATCAACGCCGGCGATCGTATCGGGTTGATCGGGCGTAACGGCACGGGCAAGAGTTCTTTGTTGAATGCAATTGCAGGACAAATCGAGCTCGACGACGGCGAGATCAAGAAAAAGGACGGACTGTCGCTCGCGATGGTCGAACAAGAGCCCGTGCTGCCCTCCGCCCCGACGTTGCGTGCGAGCCTGGCGTTGCGCGGCGGGCTGGATCATGGTGACACTCATACGTCGGTGCATGACGACCGCGAGCGCTGGCGTATCGAAGCCCGGCTGATCGAATATATGCATCGGCTGGGGCTCGACGAAGCGGCCGACCCTGCGGGACTGTCCGGCGGCGAGCGCAAGCGTGGCGCGCTTGCACTCGCGTTCGCCCTCGCTGCTGATTTGATGCTGCTCGATGAGCCGACCAACCATTTGGATATCGACGGCATCACGCTGCTCGAAGAGTTGCTGGCGAAGCAGACGATGATCGTCATTACGCACGACCGGGCGTTCCTCGATCGGGTGACGACCCGCATCGTCGAGCTCGACCGCGGCTTGTTGCGCTCGTACCCCGGCAACTACAGCGCATGGGAAGCGCGGCGTGCCGTCGAGCTGGCGGCCGAGCAGACGGCGGCCCGCAAGTTCGACAAGTTCTGGCAGCAGGAAGAGGCGTGGATTCGGCGCGGCATTGAAGCCAGACGTACACGCAACGCGGGGCGAGTCGAGCGGCTTGAACAGCTGCGGCGCGAGCGTGCAGCGCGGCGTGACAACGTCGGTCGCGTGAAACTCGCCCTCGACGCAGGCGAGCGCTCAGGTAAGTTGGTGACAGAGCTGACCGATGTGACCAAGCAGTTCGGCTCGACGCTGATCGCGGACAAGTTTTCAATGCGAATCTTGCGCGGTGATCGCATCGGACTGATTGGCCCTAACGGTGCCGGCAAGACGACGCTGTTGCGGCTGATGCTCGGCACGCTGCCGCCCGATCACGGCACGGTACGGATCGGTACCAAAGTGAGCGCCGCTTACTTTGATCAGATGCGCGCCGCGCTTGACCCGGACAGGACGTTGATCGAGACGATCAGCCCCGGGTCTGACTGGATCGAGATCGGAGGCGAGCGCAAGCACGTGATGACCTACCTCGGCGACTTTCTGTTTCCACCGCAACGCGCCGAAGCGCCGATTAAGACCTTATCCGGCGGCGAACGCAACCGGTTGCTTCTCGCACGCTTGTTCGCGCAACCGGCCAACCTTCTGGTGCTCGACGAACCGACCAACGATCTCGATATCGAGTCGCTTGAATTGCTCGAGGCCACGCTACAGCAATACGACGGCACGTTGCTGTTGGTCAGTCACGACCGCGCATTTCTGGATAACGTCGTGACGCAAACGCTGGTTGCCGAGGGCAATGGCGTGTGGCGCGAATATGTCGGCGGTTACTCGGATTGGCTGCTGCAGCGGCCCGATCGCGGGCGCGAAGAAGCTTCGAGTAAGACGGGCGTACCGGCCAAAGCCGCGACATCTCGTGCGCTGCGAGTCAAACTGTCGTACAAAGAGCAGCGCGAGCTCGTGACGTTGCCCGCAGCAATCGAAGCGCTTGAAAACGAGCAGCGAAGAATCAGCGGGCGGATGAGTCAGGCCCATTACCACCGCGAGCATGCGGGCCAAGTCAAATCGGACCGGCTCCGAATCGAAGAAATCGAGCACGAGATCACCGCCAAGTTCGAGAAGTGGTCAGCGCTCGAAGCGCGTTCCCGCGTCGCGTGACCCGACGCACGTGGGCGAAGGTCGCCTTCGCAGCGGTCGTGCTGCTGCTGATCGTATTCGCGGTCGGTTTACGTCGAGGACACGCTAGGCGAGCGCGACGCGCGTAGAGCGGGAACAAACGCTGTCACGGCGCGTGTCAGCCATTCGGCGGTCAGCACTGGCCGACTTTGACCTTCGCGCTCAACGCGAACCTTCCATATCAGCTTTGCGCCGCCGGGAATCGCCTCGGTTGATACGAGCGCAAAGCGAGCGCGGATCCTGCTTCCCACAAGGACCGGGCCGATAAAGCGAATTTTGTTGAACCCCGCGTTAATGCCGGCGCCTCGATCGGTAATTACAACCGTGCTGTCCATCCACTGCGAAAGCAGCGATAGCGTCAGAAATCCGTGCGCGACTGTGAAACCTGTGCCGTCATTCGACTTAAAGGGCGACTCGCGTGCCGCGCGCTCGACATCCACGTGGATCCATTGCAAATCCCCGGTGGCGCGCGCATAGCTGTCGATGACGCTCTGCGTCATCTCGAACCACTCGCTGACTCCAATTTCCGAGCCAACGCGGGTGATCAGATTGCTCAGAGTCATCCGGACCATCGGGTAGGATAGCTGACCAACGGCGTCACACCGCGCTGGCATGAAGAAGCACCGAGGGCATGGAGCTTGCTTTACTACACACTCGCGCCGCTTCAATGATCACAAGTGCGCCCCAAATTTCATCGGGAGAATCCCATGGCAATCACCACCAACAAGACCCCTGAACACGGCGAACGGCTGCTCGATCAGGCGATCGCGGAAAGCTTTCCGGCCAGCGACCCAATTTCGCCGGCGTATGAGGCGAGTCTGGAGGCGGTACTTCCCGAACAAAATCGCTCGCGCGAAATCTGGAAGCGCCGCTTGCGCAAAGCCAGACCGTCGCTGATTGCATTAGGAGGCGCAGCAATTGTCGCGCTGGTCGCCGTATACGTATTACGGGACCGTCGCTCGATGCTGAGCAATTTGCGTGACTACATTCC
>JBDTQZ010000207.1:0-4835 GCA_039931935.1 Burkholderiaceae bacterium
GGCTTGAAACTGACGCAGAAGGGACACCGCAACGGTATCGACCTGAAGTGGGAGGACATTGTCGGCGGCGACGCCGCGCTCGCTGCGGCGCTGAACGCGTCAGTGCATCGCGATACATAGCTCGCGCGGTGATAAACTCCGCGCCCTCGCGCCCGTAGCTCAGTTGGATAGAGTACTTGGCTACGAACCAAGGGGTCGTGGGTTCGAATCCTGCCGGGCGCGCCATACATCAAGGGCCTGCAATTGCTGCAGGCCCTTTTTCTTTCCGGCACGAAAAATTCGCTAGAGCTTCTCCGCTACGATTCCAGCGGTGCGAGGCGCTTTGGGGAGACGCGATGATTCATTTTGTGGTTCACGACGAGCACGATTCGGTCGGCGTCGTCGTGGTGGAGGGCGTTCGGGCCGGTGACCAGCTAACCGGCTGGATCATGGATCAGGACAAGACGCTCGACACCAAGGTTCTGAACGACGTGCCGATCGGCCACAAGATCGCGATCTGCGATCTGAAAAATAACGACACGGTTATCAAGTACGGCACCGACATTGGCCGCACGATCGCGCCGATCAAAGTCGGAGAGCATCTGCATGTTCACAATGTCAAGACCAAGCGCTGGTGAGTTGATGGAAAAAACATTTCAGGGATACAGGCGGGAGAACGGCAGAGTCGGCGTGCGCAACCACGTAATCATCTTGCCGGTCGACGACCTATCGAACGCGGCTTCGGTTGCGGTGGCCAACAACATCAAGGGCGCGATGGCGCTCCCGCACCCGTACGGCCGCCTGCAATTCGGCGCGGACCTCGAGTTGCACTTTCGCACGCTGATCGGCACTGGCAGCAATCCAAATGTCGCTGCGGTCGTCGTGATCGGTATCGAGGATCAATGGACGCAGAAGGTCGTCGACGGCATCGCAGCGACCGGCAAGCCGGTGACCGGCTTTGGTATCGAACAACATGGCGACCACGAGACGATCATGCGGGCATCGAAAGTTGCGCGCGAATACGTTCAGTGGGCGAGCGAGCTCGAGCGCGAGGAGTGCCCGATCGACAGCTTGTGGATCTCGACCAAGTGCGGTGAATCCGACACCACTTCTGGCTGCGGCGCCAACCCAACGGTCGGCAACGCATTCGACAAGCTCTACCCGCTCGGTACCACGCTTGTTTTCGGCGAGACCACCGAGCTGACCGGCGGAGAGCACCTTGTAGCTGAGCGCTGCCGAACGCCAGCTGTCCGCGAGAAGTTCATGCAGTACTTTAACCGTTATCAGCAAGTCATTGATAGACATAAGACTAGCGATCTGTCAGACTCGCAACCCACCAAGGGCAATATCCTGGGTGGATTGACTACGATCGAAGAAAAGGCGCTCGGCAACATTCAGAAAATTGGGCGCAAGTGTCAGATCGATGGCGTGCTCGACAAGGCGGAGGCGCCGAGTGGACCCGGACTCTGGTTCATGGATTCCTCGTCGGCCGCTGCAGAGATGGTGACGCTGTGCGCAGCCTCTGGGTACACAGTGCATTTCTTCCCGACCGGTCAAGGCAACGTCATTGGCAATCCGATCCTGCCGGTGATCAAGCTGTGCGCGAACCCACGCACGGTGCGAACAATGAGCGAACACATCGACGTCGACGTATCGGGGTTGTTGCGGCGTGAAATGTCTCCGGACGAGGCAGGCGACGCGCTGCTCGACATGATGTTTCGCACCGCGAATGGACGGCTGACCGCGGCCGAGGCGCTGGGCCATCGCGAGTTCGTGCTGACACGCCTATACGAAAGCGCTTGATGTCGATGCTGCACGTTTCCGTGTGGCGCGGGACGGGGCAGGGGCGGTACGTCGAATACGAAGTGCCACGCCAGACGAGCCAGACGGTGCTCGACGTCGTGACGTATATCCAGCGCAAGCTCGATTCGACGTTGGCGTACCGCTACGCGTGCCGGGTCGGGATGTGCGGTTCCTGCGCGATGACGGTCAACGGCGTGGCGCGCTGGACGTGCCGCACGCACGTCGGTGCGGTCGCCGGCGAAGAGAGCAAGCTGCAAATTGCGCCGCTTGCCAATTTGCCGGTGATACGCGACCTCGCGACCGACATGCGCGAGTTCTTCGATAAGTGGACGCGTGCGAAAGGCTATTACGCAGGCTCACGCACCCGGCACGATGACTTTGCTGCAGTAAAACCGGAGACCAAGCAAGCGCAGGCGCTGCAGGCGGGCATCGAGTGCATCGGCTGCGGCGTGTGCTACGCGTCGTGCGATGTGGTGACGTGGCGCAGCGACTACCTGGGCCCGGCCGCACTGAATCGCGCATGGACGTTGCTCAATGATCTACGCGACGAAGCGGGCTCCGAGCGATTGCGGGCCGTGTCCGGCGACGGAGGATGCCTTAGCTGCCATACACACATCAGTTGCACGGAACGTTGTCCGAAACATATCTCGCCGACGGCGTCGATCGCAGGACTGAAACGAGCAACCACCACAGCGGTGCTGAAGGGTCGACTGTGACGCTCGACGTGCGCCGCGAAACGCGGCTATGGCTCGCGCAGCGCGCTTCCGCTGCGGTGCTCGCGCTCTGTGTGATCGTGCATCTGATCACGATCATCTACGCCACTCGCGGCGGACTGTCAGGCGCGGAAATACTGTCGCGCACGCGCGGCAACGGCGCGTGGCTGGTGTTCTACGGGGTGTTTGTGCTCGCCGTCGCCGTGCATGTTCCGATCGGGCTGCGAGCCATCGCCACCGAATGGCTGGGGTGGAGCGGGGCGAGCCGCGACGGCGCGTTGGCCGCGTTCGGGGTCGCGCTGCTCGTCATGGGTTTCAGCGCGACGTGGGGTGTGTTTCTGTGAAGCTCTGCGCGTAAACCATGAGTGGCAACTCCATCGGTGCGCGTCATTATTCGGCGCGGCGTCGCCCAGCGTACGTCGCGTTTCTCGTGCATCGACTGAGCGGCCTCGCACTGGCGCTATTTCTTCCGGTTCACTTTTGGGCGCTCAGCCAGGCACTGCGCGCCGAAAGCGAACTTGAAGGGTTTCTTCGATGGACCGACAACCCGCTGGTGAAGACGGCGGAGTGGGGGCTGGTGCTGTTGCTCGCAGCGCATGCGGGCGGCGGGATAAGATTGCTGGCGTTGGAGTTTCTTCCGTGGCGCGATTGGCAACTGTCGTTGTTGGGCATTGCTGCAGCGTTTACGGTGGTGGTGGGTCTGGCGTTCGCGTTGGCGCTTTAGGACGGCTGTTTTCCGGAGGATCGATGAAGCTGCGCTTGCTCGTGTTTGGCTTAGGCTGGTTGCTGTCGTTCGGATCATTGGGTCAGACAACCAACTATCCAAACAGGACCGTGCGCATCGTTGTGCCGTTCTCCGCGGGCGGCGCGACCGACATCGTCACGCGAATCCTCTCGCAGAAGCTCACTGAGGTCTGGGGCCAGTCGGTCGTCGTCGAGAATCGTGGCGGGGCGGGAGGCAACATCGGTGCTTCCGAAGTGGCGAAGGCCGCGCCCGACGGTTACACCTTGTTGATGACGTCGGGCTCGATCGTGACGGCCAATCAGCACATCTATAAGAACATGGGGTTTGATCCCAAGGCTGACTTGATGCCGATTACGATGGTATCGAGCGGCCCGCAGGTCGTCGTCGTCAATCCGAACCTTCCGGTCAAGACGTTAAAAGATTTGATCGAACTGGCGAAGTCAAAGCCTGGCACGCTCAACTACGGCCACGCAGGCATCGGCAGCCAGACGCACCTGGCCGCCGAGAACTTTCTTTACACGACCGGCCTGAATATCCAGAACATTCCGTACAAGGGCGAGGGGCCGGCCATCACTGACCTGGTCGCGGGGCAGATCAACATGGCGACGCCGAACTTGCCGGCTGCTATTGGTTTTATCAACGGCGGCAAGTTGCGCGCACTGGCAGTGACCGGTAAAGAGCGCTCGCCCGCAATGCCTAACGTGCCCACCGTTGCGGAAACGGTTCCGGGGTTCGAAAACATCGGCTGGTTCGGACTGATGGCGCCGGCCGGTACGCCGCAGGCCGTCATCGACAAGATCTATCGCGATGTAGCCAAGGTGCTCGACACGACCGATATGCGGGCACGCTTTTTCGTGCAGGGAATGACGCCGACTCCGCTGACACCGAAAGCGTTTGCGACGCGGATCCAGAGCGAGGCTGCGAGATGGGGCACCGTGATCCGCGATCGCAAGATCGCTGTCAACTGACTAAGCTCGTATCTCGCCCGTTCCACGGCTACTGCCGGACGTCTCACTATCTTGACAAGACAATCCCGGCGAACGTTTCGCTAATCGCTGTAACCGCCGCGCTCCCGATTTGTTAGAACGCTCGTCGGTTCTCGTAGATGTGTGCAAGCGACCTGAGGATTACGCAGTCCGCAATCGGCCATCATGGGCAAGGGCCTGGCCAATCCGATCGGCACCTTCTGGTCGGTCGTGATGCTGCTGGAGCACCTGGGCGAGATGTCTGCAGCCGAGCGGGTTATGACGGCCATCGAGCAGGTCACGACGGCCCAGGTCACCCAGGCCGTCTGCGAACTGCTGAGCGCCAGCGCACAGCGCAAGGCCGCCTGACGCGACAAGCGCTACCGTATGGTGCGGCTGTGTTGCACCTCTTGTTGCTCGAAGCATGAGCCGGCACTCAAACCCAATCCCTACAAATGGAGACAAACATGCGTACAGAAAAATTTCGTCAGTTCCTCGCTAGCGTCGCACTCGGGTCGACGCTTGCCGCCGGCCTAGTGTTCGGCGGCACGGCGGCGGCACAGACGTATCCCAATAAGGCGATCAACTACATCCTGCCGTTCAACGCCGGCGGCGAATCCGATATCTCGG
>JBDTQZ010000208.1:0-4830 GCA_039931935.1 Burkholderiaceae bacterium
GAGAACGAAGAGAACCTGAACCGCGATCGCGATGTAGCCTTCGAACGGAGCGAACACGCCGAAGTCGACTGCCGCGCCGATCAGCGCCAGCTTCGGAAAAACAGATCGGGCACGCCGCTGCCGCAACCACTGCACCCACGGTCCCGAACCTGTCCAGAAGCGCTTGCTTCACTTCGCGGGTTCGATCTCCGTGACTGTTAACGCTCCGCCGGGGCCTTCGGCCTTGAACTTCACCTTGTCGCCGGCCTTGACCTTGTCGAGCATGGCCGGATCCTTGACCGCGAACACCATCGTCATCGCCGGCATATCGAGGTTCTTGATTTCGCTGTGGCGCAGCGTGATCTTGCGCGCTTCTTTGTCGACCTTGCGCACTTCACCGTCGACCATATCGGTCATCGCCTGTGCCGGCTTGGCCGCAGCATCCGGCGCGGGAGCGGCTGTTTGAGCGAATGCGGTCAAGGTTGCAACCAGCAGCGAGATGGAAAGCGTCGAGATCATCGTTTTCATCGGTAACTCCTCTACTTGTAGGACTGATAAATGGTGGCGTGCCGTCGTGCTGAACGAGAATGACGACATCCGGCTCAGTGCGATTGCCGTACTTCGGACCGTCCATGCCGGGCGAACCCATCGGCATTACGGGTACAACGATTCCCAGCGCGTTCGGCCTTTCTTTGAGCACGCGGTGTATCTCGCGCGCCGGCAGTGGCCTTCGACCACATAACCGATGACCAAGCCGGTGTGACACGAGCTGTACATGCCGGGCAACCCCAACCTTCTACGCGCATCCGCTCACTTGGACACCGTTACCTGGCCGACCATGCCGGCTTGGTAGTGACCCGCAATCAAACAAGCGAAATCGAACTCACCGGGCCGATTGAAAGTCCAGACGACTTCGCCGGTCTTGCCGGGCGCGACGTGCACCATGTATGGCTCGTCGTGCTCCATATTGGGAAACTTGACCATCAGCGCAGCGTGCTCGTCGAGGTCCTTCTTGGTGCCGATCACGAACTCGTGCAGCAACTTGCCGTCATTCTTCAGCACGAAGCGAACCGTGTCGCCCTGCTTGACTTCGATTTGATTCGGCGTAAAGCGCATGTCGTCGCTCATCTTCATTTCAACAGTGCGCTTGACTGCCTTGGCGTCGCCGGCGATACCCCACGCTTTCTGTTCTTTGGCGACAGGCGCGGCTTTTTTCGCGTGGCCGGCGTCGCCATGCGCATACGCGGCGCCAAACGCGGTCAGCGAAAGCGCGGTTGCAGTAATCAAAACTTGCAGAGCTTTCATCGTTGCCTTTCAGTGAGGTTTATGGTGATCAGTGGAATCTTTCTTAGGCGTTGCAACACCGGGCGCCGAGTCCACCGTATAGCCGCGCAGCTCGCCGTAACGCCGCACCTGCTCCATGCTAAGAACCGCCGTCTGCAACAAGTGGGTATTCAAGTGCTCGGTACGCAGCCGGGCCTGCAATAGACCAACGCGTTCGGCAGCACTCGCGACCGCCGCCGCCTCCGCGCGCTGCTCGCCGAACAGACGGTCCAGCGCGCGTTCGGCCGCGACGACTTCCGCGCCAAGCCGGCGCGCGCGCTCTTTATGTTCATCCATCAGTTGACGGGACTTCTGAAGCTGATCGGGCGAAAGCATCAATTGATCTGCGAGCTCGACTACGTGCGCAGGCCCTGGATAACCGTTCAACTCGGCCGCTTTCGCGAAGCCTGCACCTTGCCCAGTGAGCAGCGCCGTCACTTCCAGTGGCGAGAGCGACTTGATGTCGTGTTGTTCCTGACCTGCATAGGAACTCACTTGCGCGAGTGCTGCGGTACCGACAGACGCAGTCACTGCAGCGATAACCGCGGCCATGCTTGTCTTGATAGTCATCGAATACTCCATAAATCCTTAATGCCCCGAGTGACCGCTTGGTTTACGTACTTTGACCTCAGTGGTCGTCTGTTTGCGTTGCGCGGGCATCGATTGCCCGCCTTCGGCTTTGAAGCGGGCCGGTTCAGCTAACGCGCCGGTCCATTCGTAGGCTTGCGTTCCGGCCGGTTGCTTGTACCAACCGGGATTCTTGTAGTCGCCAGCCTTCTGATCAGCACGAACCTTGACCACGGTAAACATGCCGCCCATTTCGACCGAACCGTACGGCCCTGCGCCGCCCATCATCGGAATCGCGTTGTCCGGCAGCGGCATTTCCATCTCGGCCATGTCGGCCATGCCGCGCTCGCCCATCACCATGTAGTCCGGGATCAGCTTCGTCACGCGGCGCGCGACATCGCGGTGATCGACGCCGATCATCGTCGGCACATCGTGGCCCATCGCGTTCATCGTGTGATGCGACTTGTGGCAGTGAAACGCCCAGTCGCCCTCTTCGTCGGCGAGAAACTCGATCTGCCGCATCTGGCCGACCGCGACATCGGTGGTCACCTCGTACCAGCGGGTTGACTTCGGCGTCGGCCCACCGTCAGTTCCGGTGACCAGGAACTCATGACCGTGCAGATGAATCGGGTGGCTCGTCATCGTCAGGTTGCCGAAGCGGATGCGCACCTTGTCGTTTTTGCGCACGTTCATCGAATCGATGCCCGGAAATACGCGGCTGTTGAAGTTGAACAGGTTGAACTCGAGCATGGTCATGATCTTCGGCGTTGCGCTGCCGGGCTCGATGTCGTAGTTGTTCAGCAGGAACACGAAATCGCGATCGACTTCGTCGATCAACGAATTCCGGGCGCGCGGATGGGTGACCCAGGAGCCCATCATCCCCATCGCCATTTGCGCCATCTCGTCGGCGTGCGGGTGGTACATGAACGTGCCGGGCCTCTTAGCGACAAATTCATAAACAAAAGTCTTGCCCGATGGAATCGCTTTTTGCGTCAGACCGGTCACGCCGTCCATGCCGTTGGGAAGACGCTGACCATGCCAGTGAATGCTCGTATGTTCGGGCAGCTTGTTGGTGACAAAGATGCGCACGCGGTCGCCTTCGACGACTTCGATCGTCGGCCCCGGCGATTGACCGTTGTAGCCCCACAGATGCGCCTTCATGCCGGGCGCTATCTCGCGCACGACCGGTTCGGCCACCAGGTGGAACTCCTTGACGCCGGCGTTCATGCGCCACGGCAGCGTCCAGCCGTTTAGCGTGACCACCGGGTTGTACGGACGGCCGGTCGAAGGGGCGAGCGGCGGCATCGTGTCCGGCTTGGTCTGCATCACCGGTTCTGGAAGCGCCGCCATCGACACTTTGCTGACCGATGCAGCCGCAGCTGCAGCGGTTACCGCCGTCGTGCTGCGTAAAAAATTTCGTCTCGATACCATCTCGTTTTCCTGATTCAGTGCGCGGGCCCGGCTTCGGGCGACATCGCGCCGGCGCTCGGACCCGCCATCATGTTGGGTCTTCCGATCAGCGCCATCTCGAGATCGGCCTGCGCCATCCAGAAGTCGCGCAGCGCTTCGATGCTGGCGTTCACACTGGCGATCTGCGAGCGCGCGTCGGCCAGCAGCTCGAACACTCCGATCAGCATGCCGTTGTAGCGCAGCAGGTTTTCATCAGCGATGCGCTGGCGCAGCGGCACGATCTCGTCGCGATAGTGGCGTGCGATGTCGTAATTCGTGCGATAGCCGAGATACGCTTCGCGCACTTCGGAGCGCGCGTTGACGGCAGCCTCGGCCACGCGGTTGACCGCCTGCATGTAAATCGCCTCGGCGCGCCTAACCCGCGAAGTACCGAAATCGAACAGCGGAATCTCGAATCTGATTTCAAATCCCTTGGCCCACGGCGCACCGCTCGGCCCTTCGCGCTCGCGCGCCGGTCCCGCCTCAAGTACGTTGATGAAGCGCGTGGCGCGCGTCAGTCCCAGATTGCTCGCCAATGCCTCGGTTTGGAGCCGAATCATCTGCAGATCGATGCGCTGATCGAGCGCCCTTTGCTCGACATCGGGCAGTTCGTTCGGCGCCTTCGGCAAATCGGGCAGTCGCTCGGGCAATGTGAACTGTGTCTGCGCGCCGGATAGTCCGAGCAGTCGCGTCAGCCGCTCGCTCGCCGCGACTCGCGACCGTTCGGTGCGTGCCAGGTTCAGTGTTGCGTCGGCGTAAAAGCCCTGTTCGCGCGCTTGCTGCAGTTTGGTGAAGTTGCCCACCTCGCGCATGCGCCGCGCCAGATCCGCGCCAACTTGCGCGGTTTCGTTCACTTGCCGTGAGTAGCGCACCGCTTCTTCGGCCGCGAGCGCCGAGTAGTACGCCTTGCGCGTATCCGACGCGACGCGCAGCACATCCAGCGATACCGAACGCTGCGCTTGCTCGAAGCGCCGCCGCTCGACCTTCAACGCCTGCGGCATCGTGAGCAGCGCGAAGACGTTGATCGTCAGGGCCTGCTCGATGGTCGTGTTTCGCACGCCATCTTCGACCAGACTGGTGCGCGTCATCGAAAAGTGAGGATTAGGCAAGCGCCCTGCCTGCACCAGATTCGATTCGCTGATGCCGAGATCGAAGTAGGACGCTTGCAGGCCTCGGTTATTTAGCAGCGCGATCTGTACCGCGTCGTCGACCGAAAGCGGCTTGGCCAGCAGCTCGTTGACGCGCGCCGCAACGGTCTGCTGCTCGGCCTCGGTCTTCGGCCAGGCAACAT
Organism: Burkholderiaceae bacterium; assembly: GCA_039931935.1. Taxonomy (GTDB): domain Bacteria; phylum Pseudomonadota; class Gammaproteobacteria; order Burkholderiales; family Burkholderiaceae_F; genus JACCZX01. The sequence goes on from JBDTQZ010000208.1 coordinate 4,610, forward strand.
CCTTGCCAAGCCGATCGCGCGCGGTCTGCTCGACGCTCGCAAAACCGCCGTCCGATGAAAACGTCGCGCATCCGGCTAACCCAAAGACGGTGAGGCTCATCGCGGTGCGGCGAATCGACAACCAACCGGGGCTAGCGAGTTGCATGTCGAACACTCAATGTTTCTGGTGAGGAGTACTGCCGGCAGCGGGCGGCGACGCTGCGTTCGCCGGTGCCGGACTA
>JBDTQZ010000209.1:0-4827 GCA_039931935.1 Burkholderiaceae bacterium
CGCGCGTTGTGAAAGGACATTCAGCCGCGGGGGCGCTGTCGGCAACAAAGCGCGACTTTGCTCGCGGGCGTTTTGGTACACGCTATCGCGAGCCGTTCTTCTGGGCGCCCTTCGTATTTGTCGGACCGGATTGAGTGAAATTTGAAGTAAAACCTCTACCACTGCGCGGGGAGCGAACGCAGCAGCGTGAGCCGTCGACGCGCTACCTCGACGACCCCGCCCTTTATCAGCTCCTTGAAAATGCGATTGACGGTGTCGCGCGATGCACCGATGCGATCCGCGAGGTCTTGCTGCGTAAGCCCTTCGATGATCGCCGGCCGCTGCGGTCCGCCGATATCCGTCAGCACGAGTGCCAGCCGTTCGTACACATCCGACAACGCGAGCTGCTTCAAGGATTGGGACGTCTTGCGCACCCGGCCCACTAACTCGGCGATCAGCAGCAGCGCGAGGTCCGGGTCGTCGCGCACGTGGTCGCGCAAAGTCGCAGACTGCAAAAACACCATGCAGCATGGTTCCATCGTCATGACCGAAGCCGAGCGCGGCGAGCCATCAAGCACCATTTCCCCGATCAGTTCTCCGGGGCCGAGAATGTCGAGCACCACCTCGCGCCCGTCGGCGGTCCCGTGATACACGCGCACACGGCCCGCGAGCATGATGTAGATCGTGTCGGCAACATCGCCCTCGCTGATGATCACCGTATTCTTGGCAAAGTTGCGCGTCTGGCCCAGCGCGGCCAAGCGGCGCAGGCCGGGCTGAGGAAGAGCGGCTATCAAGGCCGGGGGCGAAAGCATGAGCGGTGACACGTTAGATAGCGGAAGCATCGCAACAAGCGCGCCGGCGCATTATCACTCGCCGGCGCATGCAAGCCCGCGGAAATCACGATGGCGTCGAGCTGTCTTCCCTGCTCGCCTTGCAGGAACACTTGCAGCGATTGGTGTTGGCCTTGTTCTGCTCTCCTGGCAACGCCTGGATGGTTTGTTCTACGACGCGCTGGTGCGAGGCTGGTACCGGTGGCCAGGACCGCGCCCTGCTCTCGAGGTTGTGCTGGCCGTGATCGATGAGGCGACGCTGACCGACACGCAGCGGCCGCTCGCTCAATGGCAGCCGCAACTGGCCGCCGCCCTCGATGTGCTTGCGCGCGGCGGCGCACGCGTGGTCGGACTCGACGTTGTGCTGACCGAGAAAGCCGCAATTGACCAGCTTGGCTCATCGCTCGATCTGTCTTTGCTAAGCGCGCTAGCGCGGCACGGGGAACGCATGCCGGTGGTACTCGCGCAGACCTCCGCCGGCGCGGCGGTTGATGGACCAACGCAAATGCGACCGTTGCAGGGCGCCTATGGCGAAGTGGTGGGCGCCCAGCGCATTGGCAGTGTGTTGTTGCCGCTGGACGCAGACGGCACGGCGCGCCGCCTGCCGACCGCCAACAGCGCGCCTTTCTCGCTTCAGATCGCGCGTGTGATCGCACCTGCAGCCCTCGCGCCAGCCGCGACCGACGACCGCCTGATCGACTACCGGCTCGGCGCGCCGCTGGCCGTTGTGTCGCTCCGCGACGCCTTTGCTAACGAGAAGGACGAAGCATGGTTGCGTCAGCGATTCGCGGACAGGCCCGTACTGGTGGGTGCCGCGCTCGCCATGGAGGATCGCCTGCGAACCCCGCGCGATCCCACACTGGGTGAAGGGCAGCCCACTGCTGGCCCCGCTTTTGCCGTCGCGGTGCAGGCGCAGGCCGTGCGCTCGTGGCTGGCGCCACCTTTGCAGCGATCGCCAACATTCTGGCCGGTACTGCTGACCCTACTGGCCAGCGGCCTCGTGTGGACAGGTGCGCGCGGACGAGCGGTTCGAATCTGGATGGCCGCAGGCGCAGTGCTGATCGCGCTTCTCACCATCTCGATAGGGGCGCTGGCCGCCAATTGGGTTGTGCCTGTGACCGGCGCAATCGCGACGGCGTTAGTAGCCACCGCAATGGCCACGGGGCATAGCGCGTGGCACGGATGGCACGAGCGGTCGCGCCTGGCGCGCGTGTTCGGCGGCTATGTGAGCCCGCGCGTGTTCGAGCAGCTGGTGGCGGGCGAGCTCGACACGAGTACCCGCCGATTGCAGAACTGCGCATTCCTTTCTGCCGACATTCGCAACTTCACTGCCCTCACAGAATCCATCGGCCCGACACGCGTGCTCGAGCTGCTGAACCGCTATTACGCTCGGGCCGCGCAGGTGATCCACTCGGCGGGCGGTACCGTCGAGGACTTTCGTGGCGACGGGCTGGGGGCTTTCTTCGGTGCGCCGCAACCAATGGCGGCGCCCGCCGTGGCTGCGCTGCAGGCCGCCCGTGAGCTGCTGACAATGCTGCCCGAACTGAACCGTGCACTCAGCGGCGACGGGCTACCGGCGATCGAGATTGGCATCGGCCTGTCGGCGGGTCCGGGCGTGGCGGGCCACGTCGGCTCTCCGGACCGTTATCACTACGCAGTGTTCGGCCGTGCGGCCAACCTCGCCGCGCGCCTGGAGGCGCTGTGCAAACCACTGGCAGTTCCGCTGGTCGCATCCGAGGAATTCGTGGCGGCAGCTCCGGGATCATGGCGTTCGTTGGGCGCGCAGCAGATCAAGGGGCTGGGCACGCTCGAAGTGTTCACGCTTGATTTGTGAATTTTCTTGCTTCCCGCAGCGACGCAGCGCACCCTCGCACCAAGCAGCTTGGGGTAACTTTGAATAAGCCGTGATCCAATCGGCACTCAGCGAGACAGCAGTATGAAATTCACTTTGCGATGGACCAGATACTGCGCCGCAATTGGTGATCCGCCACGTATCACGGCGCACGCGCTATTTGTTTCTGCGCTGTTGATCTCGTTATCGGTAACCGAGGTCACCGACGCGCGCGCTGCGCCCACGGCGCCTGCTCCGGTGGCGCTGGTCGTGTTAGTGGAGGGTGATGTGCAAGTCAGCAAATGGCCGCTGCCTCTGCATCACACGGCTGCGATCGGTGAGACTGTCGTCCTTGCTAGGGGTGGCAAGGTTGCCTTGCTTTATCCGCAGGAAGCGCGGTTGTGGACATTGCAAGGTCCCGGAAAAGTACGTGTTGCGGCGAAGGCGCCTGAGGCGCTGGATAAACATGTCCGCGTCGAGTCGCGTGCTCTGCCGGCTGTTTATCGCGAGGTGGAGGTCGGCAACGGCCATGTCGCGCAAGGCGCACTGGTGCTGCGCGCTGGAACGCCGATCCGTATCACGGGTTCCAGGATGGGCCTGTGGCTGGAGCCACGAGGCGAATTGCAATGGAGCGCGCCAGCGTGGGCGCGGAAGTTCGAGGTTGAGGTTTCGCGGTCTGACGGCACCGTGATACAGACCTACACAACCCACGAGCCGCGGCTACAGATCGCCGATCTGCAGCAAGGGGCGGCATACAGTGTGCGGGTGGAGGCGACTGACGCAGCCGGCCGCCGGCAGGGCGACACGATTCGTTTCACCGTGGCTGAAGATCAGCGCGCCCGCGAGTTGCTCGCCGCGCGCCCCGCCCCGGACGCCGACCCGCAGGGACGGGCCGCCTATGAAGCGTTGCTGACGGCGATCGCGTCCGCGGCCTGGCGCTGACCCCTTGCCGCGGTCGCCTCTTCAAGCTGAGCAATGTTCTGGAACAGGCGCTGGCCGATCAGGCGCAGGAAGTCGAAGCCGAACTTCGGATTTTGGAAGTAAAGCTGCTTGACAGCATCGTAACTAATCGTCAGGAGCTCCCCCTCTTCGGTGCATTCAAAGGTAAGCGTCCGCTTGTTGTCGGGCGCTATTAGCCCCAGCTCGCCCATCACCTCACCCGGGCCGACGATTTGTTCACGCTCAACTAGCCGATATTGGCCCGTCACGGTGTAATACATCGCAGACGACAAGTCCCCCTTTCGAAATATCTTCTCACCCGCCTTGTACGCGCGCATCGTCATGAATGGTTTAAGCCAGTCCATGTTCGCGTCGCCTTGAGACGCGACTTTGACTTTCTCGACAAGCTGCAGCATCTGATAAAGACGCACAGCATTCAGCGGCAGCAGAATGAGGTGCAATAACAGCTGCGGATAGGCTGGCGCGAAGTATCCATAGACGATAAAGATGCAATTGGCGCACAAACCGACGATCCTCAGCGGGATCATCGTTTTCATCGAGTAAGTCCCGAGGGTTAGTAGCGCACCCAAGTAGCCGAGTGCGTCGACCCAAGTGAATGAAGTAATCATGCGCAATCCTCTAGAACTTGGCTTGTACAGAGGCCATCGCTGGCCGCTTTGGGTTTTGGTGAGACACCAAAAATGATCTCATAGCAGGAATCGATCGAGGTTTACTGTTGTGGTTTCCGGAACAGCGGTTGCATGAAAGCTCGCCTCACGGCAAAGTAAGCCATGACCTGCCTGTTGAGATCGATCATCGTAGCTTTGTCGCTCGCGAATACCGTGGGGCTCTCTTTCGGCGCCGAGGCGACTTCTGAAGAAGTACGCAGCAACCTCGCGCGGCGCTTCGAAGCGATTAACGCGGACTGGCGGACTGGCGAAACGAAGAAATTCGAGTCTCCAACCGAAGAAGTGCTGGCCGAGCAAAGAAGCGCTCTGGGACCCGACGACACCGACACGCTGAACACCGAGACGCTGCTTGCGCAAATCAAGCGCGATCTTGGGCAACTCAATGCTGCATTAGTGCTAGCCGATCACGCGCTCGTCGGACTGCGCTCCGTGAACGGCGAAACACACGACAAGACCGGGCTCGCGCGCATGGTGCGGGCTACAGTGCTTTATGAATTGGCGCGTTGGCGGGAAGCTGCCGCCGAATTTCGTCGTCACCGTGCCGAAGGTGCAGATCGCC
>JBDTQZ010000210.1:0-4809 GCA_039931935.1 Burkholderiaceae bacterium
GCAACGTGTTCGAAGTGCTGATGGACGCCGTGCGCGTGTGCTCGCTGGGGCAGATCACGAATGCGCTGTTTGAGGTGGGTGGGCAGTATCGAAGAAATATGTAGGTCTGCTATCGGCTGCGGATTCAACCGGTCGATGCAACACACTGATCACTGCGTAAGCAGAAGGAGTGTTGCAGATGAAGTACCGCACACGCACCTACTACACGGACGGCCAGAAAGCCTTAATGTGGGAGCGATGGAGGCAAGGCTGGACGCTCCACCAGATTGCGCATCTGTTCAATCGCGCGCATACCTCGGTTCGAGGTGTACTGGCTCAGACTGGCGGCATTCGACCACCGCCACGGAGCCGCTGCGCGATCGCGTTGACGCTGGCTGAGCGGGAGGAGATCTCACGCTCCGTGGCAGAAGGCCACTCGCTTCGCTCGATCGCCGCACAGCTCGGGCGAGCGCCCTCAACCGTCAGCCGTGAGATCAGACGCAATGGCGGTCAGGCCGACTATCGAGCCACCGAAGCAGACAACGCTGCCTGGGAGCGCGCGCTTCGTCCCAAGTGCTGCAAACTAGCCGAAGACAGAGCTTTGGCGCGCATCGTGGCCGACAAGCTCCGCTTGCTGTGGTCACCGGAACAAATTGCCGGGTGGCTCAAGCATACTTACCCGAGCGACCAGAGCCATCGCGTGTCACACGAGACCATCTACCGCAGCCTCTTCATCCAGGCGCGTGGCGCGCTGAAGAAGGAGCTCCTCCAGCACGTGAGGCGCACGCGCGGCATGCGTCGGTCTCGGCATCACACGCAGAAGACGGACGTTCACGGGCAGATCGTCGGTGCCGTGTCGATCAGCGAACGCCCGGCGTCGGCCGAGGATCGCGCTGTGCCTGGTCACTGGGAAGGAGATCTGATGTTCGGTGCTCACAACAGCCAGATCGCAACGCTGGTTGAGCGCCAAACGCGATACGTCATGCTCGCCAAGGTGGCGAGCAAAGACACGGAGACGGTCGTCGACGCGTTGATCAAGAACACGCGCAAGCTGCCCCAGGAGCTGTACAAGTCACTCACGTGGATCGAGGCAAGGAGATGGCCGGTCACAAGCGATTCACGCTGGCCACCGACATCCAGGTCTACTTCTGTGATCCACGCAGTCCTTGGCAACGCGGCAGCAACGAGAACACGAACGGTCTACTCAGGCAGTACCTGCCCAGAGGCATCGACATCTCGAGCTATTCACAAGCTAAGCTCAACGCGGTGGCGAGACAATTGAACGAGAGGCCAAGGAAGACACTTGGCTACCAGACGCCGGCTGAGATGTTCAGCCACACCGTTGCGTCGACCGGTTGAATCCGCAGTCGAGAGCAGACGTCCAGCGCCATCGCAGACTAACGACACGCCGCCGTTTTTCAGGGCCAGCCAGCTACAACCAAAAATCACGCCTTTAGCGCGCAGACGCGCCGGGAGTAATTGCCGGTGCGAACCGACACGGCGTCGTAGTCTCTTGTCATGGACTCCCTGATCGCTGCTTCCGCACGCGCGCTTGCCGCCGGTGACGCGCTCGGTGCACTGAAGCGCGTTGCGCTGCGCGACGATCCGCCTGCGCTGGCGCTGCGCGGCATCGCGATGGCGCAGCTTGGCGAGCACGCACGTGCGCGCGAGCTGCTGCGGCGTGCCGCGCGCGGCTTCGGCACTCACGAGGAGAAAGCGCGCGCCCGCTGTGTCGTTGCCGAAGCCGAAGTAGCACTGGCGATGCGCGACCTGAGCGGCTCGCCGCGCTCGTTGGCAGCTGCGTCGGCCACGCTCGACGCGCGTGGCGATCGTGCCAACGCGCTGCAGGCGCGGCTGATCGCGGCGCGCCGGCTGTTGCTGCTCGGGCGTCTCGACGAAGCAGAGGCTGCGTTGACGCAGATCGATGCGCGTGATGTTTCGCCGTCCCTCGCAGCAGTGGCTGAATTGGCAGCGGCCGAGCTTGCGTTGCGCTCGCTACACATTGACGCTGCGCATGCGGCGCTCGCCCGCGCGCACGAGACGGCCGATCGGGCACATGTGCCGGCGCTGCTGGCCGAGGTGGTGGAGATGCAAGCTGCGCTCGATCGTCCCGCCGCGCGTCGCCTCTTAGCCGGCGGTGAACAGACGTTGCGACTTGACGAAGTTGCAGCGCTGCTCGACACGAGTGCACTGGTGCTCGACGCGTGTCGTCGCGGGCTGCGCGCTGGAGCACGATGGCTGCCGCTCGCCCGCCGACCGGTGCTGTTCGAGTTGGCGCGTGCGCTTGCCGAGGCTTGGCCCGGCGATGTTGATCGAGAGACGCTGATCGCGCGCGTGTTTCGCACGCGCCGCCCGGATGAGACGCATCGAGCGCGGCTGCGGGTCGAGATCAGCCGTCTGCGCGCGCTGGTCAAAAGGCTGGCGCGCATCGAGGCGACCGAGCGTGGCTTTGCCCTCGAACCACTCGGTGCACGCGACGTCGTTGTCCTCGCACCGCCGATCGATGGCGATCAGGCGTCGCTGGTGGCGCTCGTCTCCGATGGCGTGGCGTGGTCGACTTCTGCGCTCGCGCTCGCCTTGGGCGCGAGTCAGCGCACGGTGCAACGCGCGCTGGCGGAGCTGCAGGCCGATGGGCGTGTGCGATCGATCGGGCGCGCGCGGGCGCGTCGCTGGCTGTCGCCGCCGCTGGCCGGATTCACGACGATCTTGTTACTCCCTGCTGCGCTGCCGTTTGAATAGAGTGCGCTTGTCGCGCCAATCGAGGCGCGTTGCGAGGAGCATGGCGATGAGCCGCAAGGCAGATCAAGATAGAACAGAAGTGCGCACGGCCGAGATCGTGCGCGAGTACGGCCCTTTCCTCAGTGTCCCCGGCGCCGATCGCGTAGGCGGCGTCACGCACGACGGCCGCAACGTGTGGGCCGCAACGGGAGCCAAGCTGGTCGCATTCGATCCCGCGAGCGGCGAGCCGACGCGCACGCTTGACTGCGCGGCCGACGCCGGCACTGCGTTCGACGGCACGCACCTTTATCAGATTGCCGAATCGCGCATCGACAAGATCGATCCCGCCACCGGCGACGTGGTGGCGTCGATCCCGGCGCCCGGCCACGGCAGCGACTCGGGCCTGACGTGGGCCGAGGGCAGTCTGTGGGTGGGGCAGTACCGCGATCGAAGGATTCACCAGATCGATCCCGCGACAGGTGCGGTCAAGCGCACGATCGAATCGAACCGCTTCGTCACCGGCGTGACCTGGGTCGATGGTGAGCTGTGGCACGGAACGTGGGAAGGCGACGAGAGCGAGATCCGCCGGATCAACCCGGACAGCGGCGCGGTGCTGGAGCGGCTGCAGATGCCGCGCGGCACCAACGTCAGCGGCCTCGAATCCGATGGTGCAGACCTCTTCTACGCGGGCGGCGGTGAGAGCGCAAAAGTGCGCGCGGTGCGGCGGCCGAAACGAGCGGGAGCGTGATGGTGATCGCGCGCCTACTGGCAAATCAGGCAAATCTGGCTAATCAATATTCAATGGAGCAACCAATGGTCGACATTATTCACAGAGTTGGAATCAAGGCACCCGTGTCGAAGGTCTACGCAGCGGTATCGACGATCGACGGTGTCGCGGGCTGGTGGACAAAGGAAACGACCGGAGTGTCGAAGCCCGGCGGAACGATGGACTTTCAGTTCCGCACTCCGAGCGGAGAACTGATCGGCGGCATCACGATGGAAGTGATCGGGATGGATCGCGACGAAGCCGTGCACTGGCGCTGCAAAGCGGGGCCGGACGAATGGATCGGCACCGACATCATCTTCAAGCTGGAGCAGGAAGGCGACTACACCAACGTTCGCTTCGGTCACAAGAACTGGCGCGAAGCGGTCGATTTCACCGAACACTGCAGCATGAAGTGGGCAACGTTCATGCTGAGCCTCAAAGACCTTGTCGAAACGGGTGAGGGCAGGCCGTCGCCCGACGACATTAAGATCGACAGCTGGAATTAGGAGCACATCATGATGATTCAGTCACCAGTACTTGCTTAGACGACTCACCACCTCAGACGAGGAGCGACCGAGCGGTTCGTTTCGAACACCTACAGACTGGCGATTGCGTCCACGCTGGCGCGTTACGATCCACCCGGCTAGAGAAGGTCATGGGCACTCTGCCGGATACAACGACGTACGCCGATAGCGCGGGAGATCCCTCTGCGCAACCTGCGCCACGCGCGGGAGCGTCGGTCACGTATGTCGTCCTCGACCCCGCGCTCGCTGGCTCGAACCGCCCACGCTTCGACACGCTGTTTTCGCAATTCAAGTCCGGTTACCAGCACGCCTTTCACGGCGACGAAGCGGAATCCACTGACGCCTGGCTCGCCCGCATCATGGGCAAGGATCAACCACAACCGGTGATGCGCATCGTCGTCGCGGTCGAACAGGACGGTGAGCGCGTCGTCGGTGGCCTTGCCGTCGAGTTCTATCGTGCGGCGGGCTGCGCGCTCGCGACCTATCATCTTTACATCCTTGACGAACCACACCTGCGGCACCATGGTCACGCGCGCAGGCTGCTCGAGACTGCACGCGGCGCGTTCGGTGGCGTGGGCACGCCGCATCTCCTGCTCGCCGAGGCGGAGTGGCCCGAGGATCTATCGGCGCAAGGCGCGCCGGCGTCCGAGATCAACGCAGCGCGCGAGCGGCTGCGCTTTTTTGCGCGCATCGGTGCGCGGCTGATCAACATCGACTATGTGCAACCCGCGCTTGGCCCTGGCCAGAAGCCGGTGTCACACCTGCGGCTGCTGGCGATCCCGCCCGTGGCCACGCCGCAAGCTGGGTTCGAAGACGCGTCCC
>JBDTQZ010000211.1:0-4806 GCA_039931935.1 Burkholderiaceae bacterium
GAGCATTGAGCCCACGCGACGGTCGGCGCCGCCCTCGAAACCGCACTCACCGAGGTACTGCTTCGGGTTCCGGAACGTGCCGAACAGAATGTCCCACAGAGGCAGGTCGGAGAAGTTGTAGTAATGCACGCCCTTGCGGTGGTGCACGCAATGCGATTCCGGACGCTGGATGACATAGCCCAACCACTGTGGCGTACGGACGTTCCAGTGCTGGAACATGCTCGCGAACGTGAACAGGTAGCCCGTAATCGCCGCCGCGAGCGGGTCGAGGCCGAGCACGATCACTGTGACGGCGAGCGGGATCAAAGTGTAGACGGCCGACTCGAGCGGATGGGCCAGCACCGCGCCCGGAATGTCGATCCGCTGCGGGCTGTGGTGAATCTGGTGAAACGTCCGCCACATCACGCCGAACGTGTGGGCCGCGCGATGCCAGCCGTAAATGGCGAGTTCGAGCACGACGAAGCCGACAATCGCGCCGCCGACCACGCCCAGCTTCGTGCCATCGAGCCAGCGATGCTCGGCCATCCAGTCGACCGGCAGGTAGAGCGGCAGTGCAGTGCCGATCGCCATCGCGAGCACGAGAAACGCGATACCGAGCCATTGCCAGCCGGAGCGCGGCGGAAAGCTGCGAGCGGGCCGCATGCGCTCGACGGCGAGCATGGCGAAATAGGTGACGGGCGTGAGCAGCAGGAAGAAGAGTCCGACGGTATCCATGGTTCCCCTGAAGCATGAACGAAGCATCGGCCGGAGATTGCCGACGATGATTCTGCGCTGGGGCCCGAGGGGGCGCAAGCCGCCGAGGACTCGGCGAGCGCGCGATCCGTGCGCTGCTTGAGGTTGTTGAAGAGATGAAGGCCAAGGGCATTGCCAAGCCGATTGTCGTTTCGCTCGCCGGCGACGTTGAGGTTGAAGAAGCCGCCGAGTATTTGTTTGAATCATGGCGTTCCGGCGTACCCGTATTCGACCGAAGTGCCGGTAGCAGTGATAGGGGCCAAGTACAAATGGGCGCGCGGAGCCGGTGCGATGCCAAAGGCGGTACCCGTCGACTCACCGACCCAATAGTCGCGTTGCGCAGCTAGCTACTTGCGCCGTAGTGGCGCTGGTACCGGTCGTCTCAGCGGGCGGACTTCGTCGTTTGTTCGCCTGCGTTTTCTTCCTGTTGCGGTTGCCCCGCTGGCAGGTACATGGCGCGCAATTCGGCCACGCTCTGGCGAGGCGAAGCTGCTTTTTCGGCCGCGCGCAGCGCTAGTGCTTGCTCCTCCGCAATCATTCGCGCGGCGGCGCCGATCGTGGTAATGGCTCCGTTTCGGGTCGGGAGGTAGGTCTGTTTCCAGCGCAGTGCGTGGGCCATCGTGGTCTCCGGGTTTGATGCGAAATCGCGTCCTCTACTTCCCAATTGAAAACGGGCAGAAAAAGACGACAACGGCGCCGTCAATTCCTGTAACTGATGTTCGACGGTTCGACCACGAACCGCAGCGGTATCCGCCGCAGATTGCGTGCGGAATATTCACGTCGCCAGTGCCGCTTGCGGCGCCGCTAGACTCGCCGCATGACCACGAATGAGCTGCCGCCGCAGGTTGCGGGCGCCATCACGATCGCGTTATTCGTCGGCCTCGGGATTTTTGTGTATCCGTGGCTGCTGGCGCAGCCGTACGGCCGGTGGGTCGTCGGACTGACGACGATGTTCATTGGCGCACTGTTTGTCGCCTTTCAGGTAGGCAACTCCGGCAGCAACTCGAGTCTCTATTCCCTCGTGTTAGCAGCAGCGTGGGCGCTCGGTCCTGTTGTCGCCGGCGTTGTTGTCTGGCGAATTCAACGCAAAACCGGACAAGGAACCCCAGAGTGATGAGTTTGAAACCAAGACAATTAACGTTTTTCGCGCTGATCGCGGCATCTCTCGCGTTGGTAAGTCCGCCGCTTGCAGCGCAGTCACTCGATCAATTGAGCGGACGCGATGCGACGGCGGGACTCAAAGCAGCACTCGACAAGGGCGCCGCTGCCGCGGTGGCAAGCCTGGGCCGCACCGATGGGTTCTGGGCGAATCCGAAAGTGAGAATTCCGCTGCCCGAGCAACTGCAACGCGCCCGCGGAGCGGTCAGGCTGATGGGCAAGGCCGATGAGGTTGATGCGCTCGAACTCGCCGTCAATCGCGCTGCCGAACAGGCAGTACCGCAGGCCAAGGTGTTGCTGAGCAATGCGGTGAAGTCGATGAGCGTTGACGACGCGAAGCAGATCCTGCGCGGCGGCGATGACTCGGTCACACAGTTTTTCAAGTCGAAGACCGCACCGCAACTATCCGAGCGTTTTCTTCCGATCGTGCGTCAGGTCACAGAAAGAAGCGGCCTGGCGCAGCAGTACAACGCGCTCGCCGGCCAAGGTGCGGCGTTCGGGCTGGTCAAGCCCGAACAGGCAACCGTCGAGCGATATGTCACGCAGAAGGCACTCGATGGGCTGTACACGATGATCGCCGAAGAGGAAAGAAAGATCCGTGCAAATCCCTTGGCGGCCGGCAGCGACATCATTCGGCGGGTATTCGGAGCGCTTAACTAGCCATGAGCTACTGGCTGATGAAATCCGAACCCGATGAGTGCTCGATTGATGATGCACTTGCGGCGCCGCGGGCGACGGTGCCGTGGACTGGTGTGCGCGGCTACCAGGCGCGCAACTTCATGCGCGACGGAATGAAACCGGGCGACGGTGTTTTCTTCTACCACTCGAGCTGCGAAGAGCCCGGCATCGCCGGACTGGCCGAGGTTGCAAGCGAGCCCTATGCTGACCCGACCCAGTTCGATCGCAAGAGCAAGTACTACGACGCAGCCTCGAAGCGCGACGCACCCCGCTGGACGCTGGTCGACATCAAGGCGGTGCAGAAAACCCGCCTGGTCCCGCTTGCGGAACTACGCGAGCAATCTGCCCTGACCGACATGATCGTCCTAAGGCGCGGCAACCGCCTGTCGATCACACCGGTCACCGCCGACGAATGGCGCTACATCACGAAGCGACTGCTTAGGACCTGATGGATTGGGCGCTCATCGCGAGCTTGCCCGCAGTTGGCGCCGCCACCGGTTGGGTAGGGGCTCGGGATCAGGGCGGCATCGTCATAGTATCGTGCTGACACGCGATAATTGGCTCAGAACACAGGCCCAGAGTAGGAAGCGATGACCACAGAACAAATGATCGGCGCCATCGGCGACCCGATGGTGCGAGAGCTGGCAATGCGCGGCCAGACGCGCACGTTTCCGAAGAACGCCGTCATCATCAACGAGGGCGACCGTGGCGATTCGCTCTTCGTCATCCTGTCGGGCAAGGTCAAGGTCTACGTCTCGGACGACGACGGCCGCGAGATGATCCTGGACACGTACGCTGCGGGCGATTATGTCGGTGAGATGTCGCTCGATGGGCGGCCGCGCTCGGCGTCGGTGATGACGCTGGAGCCGACCACGTGCGCGGTGGTCATGCGCGAGGAGCTGCGCGCGGCGATCGCGCAAAACCCGGACGTCGCGATGACACTGATCGGCACGTTGATCGACCGCGCGCGGATTGCCACCGACAATGTCAAAAACCTCGCGCTGATGGACGTCTACGGGCGGGTGGCGCGGCTGCTGCTTTCGCTTGCGAAGGAAGAAGGCGGCAAGCTCGTCGTGCCCGAGAAAATGACGCAACAAGATATCGCGGACAGGGTGGGTGCGTCCCGCGACATGATCAGCCGCATCTTCAAAGACCTGACAATCGGCGGCTACGTGACCATCGAAAATCGGCAGATTACGATCAACAGAAAGCCTCCTGCTCGCTGGTAAATCCCGCTCTATCCCACAGCTTGTGAATATTCGGCGGTGGCGGCACGTAACCGTCGGCTGCGCCGGCGCTATCTAAGTTCTAACGTTCGCTTATTCCTGCAGTGCGGGGGCAACCCAGGAGCGGACATGTCGAGCACGACCACTTTTTTCCTGACGGGAGCGTCACGATGATCCCGGCCGGCTTGTTGACTAACGGCACGCGCAATACCGACGAGATCATCGTCGTTCCTCACGACGCAGCGTGGCCGGGTCGATTCCGGATCGAATCCCAGTTATTGCACGTTGCGCTCAGTGAATTGAAGCCCGCGATCGAGCATATCGGTAGTACTGCGGTACCCGGCCTTGCCGCCAAGCCGATCATCGACATGCTGGTGGGCGTCGAGTCGCTGACGGCGTTTGAAGCGCAGGCCAAGAGGTTGGCCGTCTTTGGCTACCAGTACATTCCAGAGTACGAGCGCGCGCTACCCGACCGCCGGTTCTTCAAGCGCGTCGTCAACGGCGTGCGGACGCATCACGTGCACGTGGTCGAGAAAAGCGGCGTGTACTGGAAGCGATACATGAAGTTTCGCAACAGCCTGCGCGACGATGCGTGGCTCGCAGCACGATACGCGGAAGTCAAGCGCCGGCTCGCTGCTCGGTACTCGTTCGACCGCGACGCTTACACCAATGGCAAGACCGGGTTCATAGAAGCGGTCCTGGCGATGCCGCCGCCCGGTGCAAAAAGCGTCCCGATGGCGCGACCACCGTTCGGCTTTATTTCGCCGCAGCCCGCTCGGATGGCACCTTGAACGAGTCTCTGTAACGCTCGCGCAAAACGTTTTTCTGCACTTTGCCCATTGAGTTGCGCGGCAAGGCGTCGACGATCAAGACGCGCTTCGGCACTTTGTAGTTGGCAATGCGACTCTTAAGCGTATCGACGATCGCAGTTGCACTGAGGCCGGTGTCACCGTTGGCCACGACGACGGCAACCACGGCTTCGCCGAAGTCCGCGTGCGGAACGCCGACCACC
>JBDTQZ010000212.1:0-4803 GCA_039931935.1 Burkholderiaceae bacterium
GTCATTGGGTGTCTCCTTGTAGTGTTCGCGGGTTTGCGGCGCGGTACCGTGCGCAACCCGGGGTTGTTTGTGAGGCGAATGAGGGCACAGCGGCGTCCGGGCGTCAAGCCGCAGCGCGCTCGAGTCTCAGCGCGGCAGGAACCCGCTTCCGGGCGTCCTGATAGCGACCGCTTTCCGTCGCGCGCCATGACGGCTTTGGGCCAATCTGATCGGATGTCGCCCCTCGGGTAACGTCAGAGCTTCCACATATAATCTTTCAAACGCGGCTCAGTGTGATGACGACTGCCGCGTTTTCTTTTACTGACGGAGTGCGACGATGACGCACCTGATGAACACCTACAACCGGCTGCCAATTGCCTTTACGCACGGCAAAGGCACTCGTTTGTACGACGAACACGGCAACGAGTATCTCGATGCGCTCGCAGGTATCGCCGTCAATGGATTAGGCCACGCGCATCCGCGGTTGACGGCGGCGCTGTGCGATCAAGTAGGCCGTCTGATTCATACGTCAAACGTCTATCGCGTGCGCGAACAAGAGATCCTTGCCGATCGCATCTGCGCTTTGTCGGGTATGCAGGAAGTCTTTTTTGCAAATTCCGGCGCCGAGGCCAATGAGGCTGCGCTAAAGCTCGTTCGCATGTTCGGACACAAGCGCGGCGAACCCGAAGCGCAAACCATCGTGATGGAGCGCGCATGGCACGGTCGCACGCTGGCTACGTTGGCGGCGACCGGGAGTGAAAAGGCGCGTGAGGGCTTCACGCCGTTTCCTACCGGCTTTATCAGCGTCCCGTACAACGATCTCGATGCGGTAATACGCGCCTGCGATGCCGATCGTCGCGTGCGTGCCGTCTGGCTTGAGGTGCTGCAGGGCGAAGGCGGTATTTATGTCGCGGACCTGGACTACGTCAAGGCGCTGCGGCAGTTGTGTGATCAGCGCGGTTTGTTACTGATGATCGACGAGGTGCAGAGCGGTATCGGACGCACCGGCAAATGGTTTGCGCACCAGTGGGCGGGTATCAAACCCGATGTGATGACGCTGGCGAAAGGGCTCGGCTCGGGCGTGCCGGTCGGTGCGTGCGTGGCGGCTGGCCCGGCGGTCGGCGTATTTGGGCCCGGAAACCATGGCACAACGTTCGGCGGCGGACCGCTTGCAATGCGCGCAGGAATTGAAACGCTCGACGTCATCGAAAAAGACGCCTTGATGGCGAACGCCGTCGCCCAAGGCGAGCGGATCGTTGGCGGATTGAAGCGCAAGTTGGTCGATGTCAGCGGTGTCGTGCAGATCCGGGGCATGGGGCTGATGATCGGCATCGAGCTCGACCGGCCGTGCGGTGAACTCGTGCGGCAAGCGCTCGCGGCAGGACTGCTGATCAATGTCACGCACGACACTGTCATCCGAATGCTGCCGGCGCTGATACTGAGCGCAGAAGAAGCCGATCAGATCGTCGAGCGTTTGGCGCCGTTGATTTCGGCTTTTTTGCGATCGCAGAGTGAGAGCAACTCGAAGGCGACCGCGAAGGCGGCTTGAGTTGCATGGCAGGCGGCATTCGCCATTTTCTGCAATTTGCTGACTTTGATCGCACCGAGCTCGATTGGGTAATCGAACGCTCGCGCATCATCAAGGATCGCTTCAAGCGCTATCAGTTTTACCAGCCGCTGGCTGACCGCACGCTGGCGATGGTGTTCGAAAAAGCGTCGACGCGCACGCGTGTGTCGTTCGAAGCCGGTATGTATCAAATGGGCGGATCAGTGATCCATATCACCACCGGCGATTCGCAGTTGGGCCGCGCCGAACCGATTGAAGACACGGCGCGGGTCATTTCGCGGATGGTCGATATCGTGATGATCCGCACCTTCGAGCAAGCGAAGCTCGAACGCTTTGCCGCGCACTCGCGTGTGCCGGTGGTCAACGGGCTGACCAACGAGTATCACCCGTGCCAGATTCTGGCCGACATATTCACGTTCATCGAACACCGCGGACCGATAGCCGGCCGCATCGTCGCGTGGATCGGGGATGCAAACAATATGGCGTACACGTGGCTGCAGGCGGCCGACAGCCTGGGGTTTCGGCTCAACGTGTCGACACCGCCGGGCTATGGGCTTGACCCATCGCGAGCCACCGCAGGTGAACACTTACAAATCTTCGCCGACCCTATGGAGGCTGCGCACGGCGCCCATTTGGTCACGACGGACGTCTGGACCAGCATGGGGTACGAAGCCGAAAATGAGGTACGCACGAAAGCCTTTAAAGATTGGCAAGTCGATGGCGAGATGATGCAGGAGGCGGGGCACGACGCCGTATTCATGCACTGCCTGCCCGCGCATCGCGGCGAGGAAGTCACCGCCGACGTGATCGACGGCGCACAATCCGTCGTATGGGATGAGGCAGAAAATCGGCTCCACGTGCAGAAAGCATTGATGGAATATCTGGTGCTCGAAAAGAACGTTAGCTAGTCTGGCTCAAGCCGATTCCGCCGGACCACTAAGCGCCCTATAATTCGGACGCCGTTGCACCACACGGCGAAGCAAGATCCCGCGTCGCGATTGAGGTCGAGCGATTCGGTGACCCACGTGCAGACAGTAACAGCAATGAACAAGTCGAAGAAAGCGGGCGCTCAGAGCGCCGGCAAAGTCGTGCTGGCATATTCCGGCGGGCTGGATACATCGGTCATTCTCAAATGGCTTCAGGACAACTACAACGCCGAAGTCATCACATTTACCGCCGATATCGGCCAGGGCGAAGAGCTCGAGCCGGCACGTGCCAAGGCGCTGCAACTCGGCATCAGAGAGAACAACATCTTCATTGAAGATCTGCGTGAGGAGTTCGTGCGCGACTTCGTGTTTCCGATGTTTCGCGCCAACGCGCTGTACGAAGGCGAGTATCTGCTCGGCACTTCGATTGCGCGCCCGCTGATCGCCAAGCACCTGATCGAGACGGCGCGCAAGACGGGGGCCGACACAATCTCGCACGGCGCCACGGGCAAGGGCAACGATCAGGTCCGCTTCGAACTCGGTGCTTATGCGCTAATGCCGGACGTAAAGGTCATCGCGCCTTGGCGAGAGTGGGATCTGCTGTCGCGCGAGAAATTGCTCGCGTACGCAGACAAGCACGGCATTCCGGTCGACTTCAAGAAACGTAAAGGGGGTGCGCCGTATTCGATGGACGCCAACTTGCTGCACATCAGTTACGAGGGCGGCATCCTCGAAGATCCCAATTTCGAGCCCGAAGAGTCGATGTGGCGGCTGACGGCATCGCCCGAGAAGGCACCGAACAAGCCTGAAGTGATCGAGCTCACCTACGAGCGCGGCGACATCGTCGCGGTCAACGGCAAGAAGCTGTCGGCCGCCAAAGTGTTGTCGACGCTCAACGAGATCGGTGGCAGGCACGGCATAGGCAGGCTCGATCTGGTCGAGAACCGGTACGTCGGCATGAAATCTCGCGGCTGTTATGAAACGCCAGGCGGCACGATCATGCTGAAAGGCCACCGTGCGATCGAATCAATCACGCTCGATCGGGAAGTCGTTGCGCTCAAAGACGACCTAATGCCGCGCTACGCACGCATGATCTACAACGGCTACTGGTTCAGCCCGGAGCGGCAGCTGATGCAGACACTGATTGACGAGTCGCAAAAGCGCGTCAACGGCAAAGTGCGGCTGAAGCTCTACAAGGGCACGATCCTGATCACCGGACGCGAATCACGATCAGACTCGCTGTTCGACATCGCAATCTCCACGTTCGACGACGACCGGGGTGCCTATAACCAGGCCGACGCCGATGGCTTCATCAAATTGAATGCGCTACGTATGCGGATTGCGGCAAACGCGAAGGCACGCCGCCGCGCCTAGCCCCACCGCTCAAACCGACCGGCCGTCGGCAAGGCACGCGTAATGGCCGTTTGGATGAATGCGCAAACATGCAATCACTGTTTATATTTCGCTTGTCTGTGGTGTCGGTGCTCTCCCGCGTACTCCTCCGCACTCGAGCTCTCCGACCGGCACCTAGACACCGCACGTTCTAACCTTGGCCCGCTCTTGCGGGCCTTTTTTTGCTTGCTTCGAAAGAAACCGGCTAGCATCGCGGCTCATGGAAAAGCGCGTCCGCTTCCGCTCCACGTGGTTGCCCTGGGCGTTGCTGGCACCGCAACTGGCGGTGATCGGCATCTTCTTTTTCTGGCCCGCCGCACAAGCGTTGTTGCAGTCGGTACAAATTCAGGACGCGTTCGGTGCTACGCGCGAGTTTGTCGGGCTCGAAAACTTTCGCCGACTGTTTGCCGACGAGACGTACATCGATTCGTTCAAGACCACAGGGATTTTTTCGGTGCTCGTGGCCGGTTTCGGCATCTCGATCGCGCTGATACACAACGACCACGTGGACGGCACGGTCGACCCGAAACCGTGAACGGCGTGCCAGGCTCATTTCTGCCGGGCTTGCAGCCGGCGCTCCCCCATCTGATGCTGGTCCCGGTGCTGCTGCCACTGCTGGCCGCGGCCGTGATGCTGTTGCTTGGCGAACGGCGGCGGCAAGCCAGCGCGCTGCTGAATGTTGCCGTCTGCACGATCAATCTCGCGGTCGCCGTTGCGTTGCTGCTGTGGGTGAACGGCGGGGCAACCATCCCGGGCGCGGTCGGCGGCCAAGTGGGCCAGGCGTCCGCTGCCGCGATCGGTGTGTATCTACCCGGCAACTGGACGGTGCCGTTCGGCATCGTGCTGGTGGCCGACCGGCTGACGTCCTTGATGCTGCTGCTGGTGGCGATCGTGGCGCTGGCCGCGTTGCTGTTCGCGGCCGCGCGTTGGGGCCGTGCG
>JBDTQZ010000213.1:0-4798 GCA_039931935.1 Burkholderiaceae bacterium
AGCAGCGCTGTGCCCTCGCTCAACACGCGCTTCAGGTGCGGCATGTGGCCGCCTGCGACTGCCTGCGCGATGTAATCGGGCTCACAGCCGTCGATACAAAACACCACCGTCGGCTGCTTCGGCTCGGCGTAGTGGCGCCCGTTAACTTCGATCGCGTTGCCGTTCATCCTCATTTGCTCATGCCCGAACTTTCTTGACGGACCGCGCGCGCGTTGTTTTCAGCTTTAATGCACTTCCGTGCAAAGCACGCTGCTTGCTTTCGATCACATGGTCGTACATCGTGCCGCCTGCGTGCTCGGCATCGCCCGAAGCGATCGCTTTCAAAATAGCCCGATGCTCGGCCGCCGAATGCGGCAGTACCGCTTCATCGCGCAAATTACGGCGCCGGTACAGCGCAAGTTCCTTGACCAGCTTGCGGTAGACGCCGGCCAGCTTCCGGTTGCCCGCATATTCGACCAGCGCATCGTGGAACTGCAAATTCAACAAGTGATACGTATCGGCGTCACCTGCGCGCGCCGCCGCGTCCATCTTTTCGACTACGGCGCGGACCGCTTTCATCTGCTCGGGCGTGATCGATTCGGCAAGTCGCCGGCCGACCAACTCGTCCATCGCGGCGCGCAGGTCGAAAATCTCCAGCGCTTCCTCAAGCGGAATTTCGCGCACGAACACGCCGCGGTTTTTCTCCTGCCGCACCAGGCCTGCTTCCTCGAGCATCCGAAACGCCTCGCGAATCGGCCCCCGGGAAACTCCCAAGCGTTCGGACAGCCATGCTTCGGTAAGTTTGGCTCCGGCCCTGATCTCGCCCTCGAGAATCATGCGTTCGATTTCGTGCTGCGCCGCGCTCGAGAGCGATGCAGAGCGGAGCACCGCAATGCTGGGTGGTGAGGTACCAAACGGCGCGACGTGCACCGCCGAGGTGCCGTTGGCACGGACGCGATCAGTCATGGGGGAAGTGTAGTCAACTAACGGTTAATTGTCGACAATATGCAAAAAACAATTGACAGTCAAAATCGAGCCTGCCTAGACTGGCTGTCACCAGCGAGTCAATCTTCAGATCTAGTCTGTCCGGTCGTTTGCCCCACAAGGAGAAGTCGATGAAATTCGTTTCCATCACGGCCGGCAAG
Source organism: Burkholderiaceae bacterium (assembly GCA_039931935.1). GTDB lineage: Bacteria > Pseudomonadota > Gammaproteobacteria > Burkholderiales > Burkholderiaceae_F > JACCZX01. The sequence continues at coordinate 1,125 of JBDTQZ010000213.1, forward strand.
TTGCTTGCGGCTGTAGCGCTTTCGGTTTTCGCATTCGGCGCCTACGCGCAGAAGACGCAGCTAACCGTCTACACCGCTTTAGAGACCGATCAACTCAAGGCTTACAAAGACGGTTTCGAGAAGGCAAATCCGAACATCGAGATCACGTGGGTACGCGACTCGACCGGCATCGTGACGGCGAAACTGCTGGCCGAAAAGGCCAATCCAAAGGCCGACGTGGTGATGGGTTTGGCCGCGACCAGCTTGGCGGTCCTTGACAATGAAGGCATGCTGGTTCCGTACGCCCCGCCGGGTTTGAATCGTCTCGCCGCGCAGTACCGCGATCAGAAGAATCCTCCGGCCTGGGTCGGAATGGACGTGTGGGGCGCGACGATTTGCTACAACACCGTCGAAGGCGCGAAGCGCAACATTCCGAAGCCGGAGACATGGCGTGACCTGACGAAGCCCGTCTACAAAGGCCAGGTCGTGATGCCACATCCGGCGTCGTCCGGTACCGGGTTCTTCGATGTTTCCGCGTGGCTTCAGATGTGGGGAGAGGCCGACGGCTGGAAGTACATGGACGGCCTGCACGAGAACATCGCGCAATACATGCACTCGGGTTCGCGCCCTTGCGCGGCGGCTGCCGCTGGCGAGTACGTCGTCGGCATTTCGTTCGAATACCGCGCCAACCGCGAAAAGGCGCGCGGCGCGCCGATCGAGCTGGTGTTTCCGAAGGAAGGTCTCGGCTGGGATCTGGAGGCGATCGGCATTCACAAAGGCACAAAGAACATGGCGGCCGCACAGAAGCTGGTTGACTGGTCGGTGACCGACGATGCGATGGCTCTGTACGCGCACAACTTCGCGATCGTCGCGGTGCCTGCGATGTCAAAGCCACTCCCTAACGTTCCTGCCGACTATGCGAGCCGGTTGGTAAAAAACGATTTCGCGTGGGCGGCGAAGAATCGCGATCGCGTACTGGCCGAGTGGGAAAAGCGTTACGGGACTAAGGCTGCACCCAAATAAGTTATTCCGGACAGCTTTGCTGCCGGAATAACTTGCCGGGTTCGAACGCACCGTTGGCGTTCAACCCGGCATCGCGATGGCCATGGCTAACGAAAAAGCGGCGGTTCGGCTTGAGGGCATCAACAAGACTTTCGGCAGTTTCGTTGCGCTTAGATCGATTGATCTAACGATCGAAGCAGGCGAGTTGGTTTGCTTTCTCGGTCCGTCGGGGTGCGGAAAGACAACGCTTCTCCGAATCATTGCGGGGCTGGAACAGCAAACTAGCGGCCGTATTCTGCAAAACGGCGTCGATGTGTCAAACGCGCCGCCGGCGGCGCGCGATTACGGCATCGTGTTTCAGTCGTACGCGCTATTTCCCAATCTGACGATTGCGGAGAACGTTGGCTACGGGTTGGTGAACCGACGCAAGGGCCGCGTTGAATTGACAGGGCGCGTCAATGAGTTGTTGTCGCTGGTCGGCCTGCCCGACGCGGGTGCGAAGTATCCAAGCCAGATGTCGGGCGGCCAGCAGCAGCGTGTCGCGCTTGCGCGGGCACTGGCGACGTCCCCCAGCCTGTTGCTTCTGGACGAACCGTTATCGGCGCTCGATGCAAAAGTGCGCGAGCGGTTGCGCGGCGAGATTCGCCAATTGCAGCGGCGACTGCGCGTGACGACGATCATGGTGACGCATGACCAAGAAGAGGCGCTGTCGATGGCTGACCGCGTTGTCGTGATGAACGATGGGGTCATCGAACAGGTGGGTACCGCGAGCGAGGTCTACGAGCGTGCTGCGACTCCATTCGTTGCTGACTTTCTGGGAAAGGTCAACGTATTGAAGGCTACATGCCTGGGCGGCGGCCAGTATCGTGTCGGCAGCGTGGATCTCACTTTGCCAATAGATGGAAATGCCACCGGCGAGTCGGTGCGCATCTACATGCGCCCCGAAGACCGGCACGTTGAAGGCGACATCGCAAGCCTGCCGAATCGGCTACACGGGCGTATCGCCCATATCGATTATCTGGGGACGTTTTGCCTGGCCGAGTTGCGCAGCGAAGCGCTCGGTCAGCCAATGCTGATTTCGTACTCGCTGAATCAAATGCACGACTTGGGCGTGCGCGAGGGCGTTGAAGTCGATATCGCACTGAGAGTGGACCGGGTGCGTGTGTTTTCGGACCGGGCGGCCAAGCGAGCGGCATGAGTTCAGTCGCGCTGCCGTCGCGCAACCTTGGCGCCCCGTCGCGGTTGGCGCTGGTCGGCGAGGCGCTGGCAGCGCGTGGCGGGATTGTGCTGCTTGCGCTTGCGCTGTTCGTTTTCCTGACGGTGCCGCTGGCGATGCTGTTTGCACGCAGCTTCGAGGATCGTACCGGCGACTTCGTCGGCCTGGCGAACTTCGTTCGATACGTGCAGTCGCCTGCGTTGGCGCAATCGACCTGGAACACACTGACGTTTGCACTGTGGACCACACTGGTTACGGTACCGCTGTCCTTTCTGTTTGCCTACGCGATCCAGCGCAGTTGCATTCCGTACAAGGGTGTGTGGCGCAACGTCGCGATGATTCCGATTCTCGCGCCGTCGCTACTTGCAGCGATTTCGTTCATCTACCTGTTTGGGAATCAAGGTGCTCTGAAATTCATGCTGGGATGGGTCGGCTTGCAGTCGATCTATGGCATGCCAGGGATGGTGATGGCGATGACGTTTGCATCGTTTCCTCACGCCGTGATGATCTTGATGGCGGCGCTCGCGCTGTCGGACGCGCGTCTGTACGAAGCGGCCGACTCGCTCGGCACCAGCGAGCGCCGAAAGTTCATGACGATCACGCTGCCGGGCGCCAAGTACGGCTTGATCTCCGCCAGCATGGTGGTTTTCACGATGGCGGTCTCGGAGTTCGGTGTGCCGAAAGTGATTGGCGGTAACACCAACGTGCTTGCGGTCGATATCTACAAGCAGGTGATAGGCCAGCAGAATTTTTCGATGGGCGCGGTAGTCGGTCTGGTACTTCTGCTGCCAGCAGTCGCGGCGTTTCTGATCGACCACGCGGTGCGAAGAAAGCAGCAAGCGTTATTGACCGCGCGCAGCGTTCCGTATCAGGCAAACCCTTCTCGCAGGCGCGACCGGGCGTTGCTCGCATTCGTCGTGCTGATGTCGGCACTGCTGCTGATGGTCGTCGGCATGGCGGCGTTCGGTTCCGTCGTCAAGCTCTGGCCGTACAACCTATCCCTGACGCTCACCCATTACACATATGGATTCGAAGAGGCGGGCATCGAACACGCGTACCGCAATAGCCTCGTGATGGCGCTTATCTGTGGCGTTCTAGGAGCGGCGATCACCTTTGCGGGCGCTTACTGGCTCGAGAAAACGCGCGGAGCCGCACTTCTAAGGCCGTTGATTCGATTGCAGGCGATGTTGCCGATGGCGGTGCCGGGCTTGGTGCTCGGAATCGCCTACATCCTGTTTTTCAACGCGCCGTCAAACCCGCTGAATTTTCTGTACGGAACGATGGCGATCCTCGTCATTTCGACGCTGATCCACTTTTACTCGTCGAGCCACTTGACGGCCGTCACTGCACTTAACCAAATCGACCGCGAATTCGAGTCGGTATCGGCGTCTTTGAAGGTACCGTTTTACAAGACGTTCTGGCGCGTGACTGTGCCGGTGTGCTTGCCTTCGATCCTGGATATCGGGCGCTACTATTT
>JBDTQZ010000214.1:0-4771 GCA_039931935.1 Burkholderiaceae bacterium
GCGCGACTTTCAGCAGACGCCCGCCACCGAGGAAGCGCTATCGATCATCGCGCGCTCCTACGAAGCTCTGCAGATGAATGATCTGCAAGCCGACGCCGAGCGCGTTCTTGCGCTGAATTTCCCGCAGAGCAAGTATCTGAGCAAGCGCAGGTAAAGGGCATCTGTTCTCCGCCGCGCAAATTGTGAACCCGATGCAGCCCGATGACGTCGAATACGCTGGATTCTGGATTCGCGTCGCTGCAGCGCTGATCGACTCGGTGCTTATCCTTATGGTCATCGTCCCCCTGCTCGTGGCCGTTTACGGATGGGGCTACTTTGGCGAGCAAACCCGCCTGATAGCCGGGCCTGCCGACTTCCTGATTTCTTGGGTCGCGCCGGCCGTCGCAGTCATTGCCTTCTGGCTGTACCGCCAGGCTACGCCCGGAAAAATGGTGCTATCGCTGCGCGTGGTGGATGCGACAACCGGCGGCGCACTTTCAGTAGGTCAATCAATCGGCCGGTATCTCGGGTACTACGTTTCGATGATTCCCCTCTTCCTCGGCCTGATCTGGGTCGCGTTCGATCGCAGGAAGCAGGGTTGGCATGACAAGCTTGCAGGCACGGTCGTCATCCGTTCCAAAGCGCGCGGGACCGAGGCTGTCAGGTTCGAACCGAGACGTTAGCCGACTCGGCGGCGCGTCAGGAATTCGACCGCTTCGGCTTCGCTGCGGGTGCGCGCAAACGCCGGCAGACTAGACAGAATGACCTTTCCATAAGGCTTCGTCATCACCCGCTCATCGAGGATCATCAAGACTCCGCGATCGCTTTCATCGCGAATCAAACGGCCGACGCCCTGCTTCATCAACATAATCGCTTCGGGCAGCTGATACTCGTTAAACGGGTTGTGGCCCATCTTCCGCAAGTAGCGAATCTTCGCCTCGACCACCGGGTCGTCGGGCGGCGCAAAAGGAAGCTTGTCGATGACGACCAGTGACAACGCGTCGCCGCGAATGTCGATGCCTTCCCAGAAGCTGATGCTGCCGACGAGCACCGCATTAGCCGAGCCGCGAAAAGCATCAATCAAGGCGCGTCGCGTACTGGTGCCCTGTACTAGAAGAGGCAGCTGCTGATCGTCAAGCGCCATTAACTGCCGCAGTCGCTCTGCCACTTTGTCGACGGCGCGCAACGTCGTGCACAGAATGAACGCCCTGCCACCGTTCGCGCGCACGAGTGGCCACGCCGCTTCCGCCACTTTCTGCGCAAATCCGGTGTCATAGGGTGAAGGCATCGGCTGCGGCAGATAAAGCAGCGCCTGCGTTGGAAAATCAAACGGGCTGTTCCAACGGGCGGTCGCTGCGTCTTCGATGCCGATCTCGGCCAGATAGTGATCGAAGCGCCCGGCCGCGGTCAGCGTCGCGGAAGTCAACACCCATGCCTGCGGCTGCGCCTCCCGTGCGCGTGCAAGGGCATCGCCGGGAGCGAGCGGTGTTTGGTTGAACTGCGCACCGTACGCCGATACCGAGATCCAGCGCACCGACGGCATGCTGTCGTCACCATCCGAATCGGCATCGTCGTCGGCGTCCGCGGGCTTGTTCAGCTCGCGCCTCCAATTGGATAGCTCGCGCCGCAGCCCTGCCACGCGCGCGATCAGCAGATCGAGTTCGGCGTCGCGCCCCCGGTTGACTTCAAGGGCACGCGCCAGCTCGGCACAAGCGCCGTCAAGGTCATCGAATGCCGGCTGCAACTCGCCGCGCCGCTCAATGCGCTCGACCGGGGTGCGTGAACCGACCGCCAGCCCGACAGCGCCGAGCGCGAGCCGCAGATCGCGCACCGCGCGTTCAAATCGACTCGTCAGCGCGATCCACGAGGCGCCATCGGCAGCGCGCGCCAAGCCAAGCGCGCGCGCATCACGGCCTGCTTCCAGAAGTTGTGCCAGCGACAGCGAGGCGCCAAAAAAGTCCGCGGCGATCGACGGCAGCTGATGCGCTTCGTCCAGAATTACCGTGTTGACCGTCGGCAGGAAGTCGCGAATCGAGTCGTCACGAAACGCGAGATCCGCCATGAACAGGTGATGGTTGACGACGACGATATCGGCCGCCTGCGCGTCGCGGCGTGCCTTGTAGACGAAGCACTCGCCAAACCGCGGGCATTCGGCGCCCAGGCAGTTATCTCGCGTTGACGTGACTAGTGGCCAGATTGCGGCATTTTCGGGCACGCCGGCCAGCTCGGCGCGATCACCGGTCGACGTGCTCGCTGCAAAGCGCACGACCGACCTCAGGTGCACGACGTCTTCGCGCGTTGGCAATAGCCCTTCACTCTCGGCGCGCGACATTCGATGCAGACAAACATAATTGGCGCGGCCCTTCAATAGGGCGGTCGCGGCGTTGATGCGCAGCGCGTCGAGCACGGCAGGAAGGTCCTTGCGGAAAAGTTGATCCTGCAAAGGCTTGGTTCCGGTCGAAAGCAACACCTTGCCGCCGGCTAGCAAGGCCGGCACGAGATAAGCGAACGTCTTGCCGGTGCCAGTACCGGCTTCCGCGATCAACGTGCCGCCGGACTCGATCGTGTCGTAAACGGTCGCTGCCATGTCCGCCTGCGAGGCGCGGGCGGCGAAGCTTGGAACTGAGCGCGCCAACGCGCCATTTGCGGCAAACGCCGAAATGACTTGCGTTCGAACGCTGTTGTCCGAGCGCAGTGCGACGGCCTCCGGCGTCACGCCGGGATATCGGGCACCAGACGAATCTCGAGCTGAGTGAGCGCGTCTTTTATCTGCAACTTGCGCTTTTTCATGCGCCGGAGCGCGAGGTCGTCGATACTCAATTGTTCCGTAAGCCGATCGATGGCCGCGTCTAGATCACGATGCTCAATTTGCAGCTCGATAATGCGCCGCTTTATTTCTTCCTGATCCATCGTTGTGCAACTATCAGGCAAGGGCTGGGCAAACGATTGAGTTAAGCCCCAAAGACGCGCCGTCATCGTCGCTATCAAGAGGGCGTGAAAGCCGATGATAGACTCAACTAAACGGCCGTTACCATCGCGTGTCCAGCTTTAAAGTCAACGCTTGCGTTGCAACCCACATCGGCGACCGCCACGAGCAGCAGGATCGGGTCGCCATCATCACGAGCGAACGCAATCCCGGCGCCATGCTTGCGATCGTCGCCGACGGCATGGGAGGCCGCACCGGCGGCCGACAGGCGGCCGATCAAGTCATCTCGACGGCCGAGAGCCTATTTTGCGACATGTCCGAGCATGACTCGACGTTTCGCGAAATGTTGCTGCATCTTGCGGCCGAGGCGCACACCGTCATTCGCCTCACTGCCATCTCGAGCGAAAAGGAACCGCACGCCACGGTGTGCGCGCTGATCATCAAGAAGCAGTACGCCATTTGGGCTCATGCCGGGGACTCCCGCCTCTATTTTTTCCGCAACGGCAAGCTGGCGCACTTAACCGAAGATCAGACGTACGCGCAGCAGTTGCGCGAAGAAGGACGGCACGAGGACGCCGAGATCGCGGCGCAGCGCTACAAGAATATTCTCGTCAGCGCCCTCGGCATCAACAAGAAACCCAAGGTAGTGATTGGCGAGGAACACGGTCTGCGGGTCGGCGATGTGTTTCTACTGGCGAGCGACGGCATGTGGGCTTATTTCGAGGATGACGAGCTCGGTCGCCTGCTCAACGATCTGTCGCCGCGCGACGCGTCGGAGGAAATGATGTCGCTTGCGCGTGAGCGCGCGGAGGGACGCGGCGACAATCTGTCGCTCGCGATCGTGAAGTTCGAGCCGCCGCCGCGGGGTCGCGCCTAGAACCGTACACCCGCAGGCGCGTCCAACTGTTTTCTGACACTGTGCTATCGGCACGGCCGAAACCAAACATGGACGCACCGATTTCATCTCCACCCGCAACGCCGCGACCCGACCAGCGCATCGACGCGATTCTCGACATCGTCGCACGCGAGACGAAGATCGATCGCGACCGTTTGCAGTTGGACGCGCACACCGACGATCTCGGCATCGGATCGCTCGATCTCACGCTGGTCGTGTTCGAGATCGAATCGCATTTCGGCATCGAGCTTCCGTTCGCACCCGAGCCGCCTGTTGAGAAGTCGATGACGGTCGGCATGCTGGTCGACCACGTCCTGCAATTCCTAGACGCACAAGCAAATCCATCTGTGAGCGGATAGTTGGCGATCAGTAAACGACGCGTCGCCGTCACCGGCCTAGGGGCGGTATCTGCGCTGGGCCACGATGTGCCGTCGCTGTGGCGCGCGCTTGTCGGGGCTGAATGTGGGATCCGGCCGATGGCCAACATTCCAACCGATCGCCTGACCGCCCGTGTAGCCGCCGAAGTGCGCGGCTTCGACCCCGCGGCGCATTTTGAAGCCCGGCGCTTGCCGATGCTCGATCGGACGTCTCAATTCGCGTTGGTTGCGGCGCGCGAAGCGATGGCTCAGGCAGCGCCCGGCGGAATTGCAACGATCGGCGTCGACGCGCGCAAGGCGGGTGTCATATTCGGCGCAGGTCTCGGCGTGCAAACAATCGACAGCTCCTACCAGACCCTGTATGGCGAGGGCTCGAATCGTTTGCACCCCTTCACCGTGCCGCGCATCATGCCCAATGCGCCGGCAAGCCACATCTCAATCGACTTCGGCTTGCGGGGGCCTTCGTTTGCCGTTGCATCAGCATGCGCCTCGTCGACTCACGCGATCGGACTGGCGTTCCACATGATCCGCTCAGGCTTGCTGGAGTTTGCGGTCACCGGTGGCAGCGATGCGTCACTGACGGTCGGACACCTG
>JBDTQZ010000215.1:0-4751 GCA_039931935.1 Burkholderiaceae bacterium
GCCGGTGACAATGATCACGTCGGCGCTCGGGCAATCGTCGATGCCGTGATCCGCGATGACCACGAGCCCGTTGGCCAAAGTGACCGGACCAGCTGCCGGCGCCACCGTGAAGATCTCGATTTCTGGCGCCACCCGCCGCGCCATCGACAGCACGCCGAAGGTGGCAAGGTCCACCGGCTCGACGCCTTCGTAGATGAAGATCGCAAAACGCATGACGGAATCCTTGACAGACTGTTTCCCAGCAGAGACACTGATGTTTCCCAATGGTATCCGATGGAGCGCGCGCATGAATACCGCGGTCAAGCAGATGTCGCAGCAACAGATCAGGGAGCGCAACGACGAGCTGAAAGAACGCAGCGACGAGCTCGGCGCCATAGTACCGACCCCGGCGGGCTCCGTGTACGTGAAGCCGCAGGAGATGGAATGGACGCCGTCTCAGTTCGAGGGGATCGACATGAAGGTGCTCTATCAGGATGTCGACCGCGGCGAGATGACTGTGCTGCTCAAATGGCAGCCGGGTACGACGCTGCCGTTTCACAAACACCCCGAAATCGAGCAGACGTACGTAATCGAGGGCTCGTTCTACGACCATGACGGCATCTGCCGCGCCGGTGAGTTCGTCTGGCGCACGCCGCATTCAAAACACGAGACCAAGAGCGACGAGGGCTGCACGATCCTCGCGATCTACCGCAAGCCGAACATCTTCGCGAAGAGCGCGGGATTCAAGGCATCCAAGTAGCTACTTATCAGGACACCGCCATGCCCAAAATTCGCATCATTGCCGCGGCCGTATTGTTGACTCTCACCGGCGTCAATGCCGGCGCTGCCGACAAGCCAGTGCGCTGGAATATGCAGAGCTGGTTTCCGTCGAAGCTGCCACAGGCGGGCAGTATCGGCAAGGCCATCGAAACGAAGATCAACCTGGTCTCCGGCGGCAATGTGCAGATCAAGTTCTTCGAGCCCGGCGCGCTGGTGCCGCCGCCGCAGTGCTTCGATGCAGTGTCCTCCGGTGCGCTCGCCGCCTGCTGGAGCACGCCCGCTTACTGGCACGGCAAGGAGCCAGCCTTTTCGGTCTTTTCAGCGGTGCCGTTCGGGCCGGGTTGGGCCGAGTTGCTCGCCTGGTTTTATTCCGGCGGTGGGCGCGAAATCTACGATGAGCTTTATCACAAGAACAACATCCACGCGATGCCGTGCGGCGGCATGGTCCCCGAGGCTTCGGGCTGGTTCAAGAAGGACATCAAAGGTGTGGCCGATCTCAAGGGGCTGAAGATGCGCATCCTCGGCCTCGGCGGCTCGGTGATGGAGAAAATGGGAGTGTCGACGCAGCTTCTTCCCGGCGGCGACGTGTATCCCGCGCTGGAGCTCGGCACGATCGACGCCGCGGATTTCGCGGCTCCCACTGTGGATCAAGTCCTCGGCTTCCATCAGGTCGCGAAGAACTACTGGTTTCCTGGCTGGCATCAGCCCGCCACATTCTATGACCTGATGATGAACAAGAAGAACTGGGATGGACTGTCGGCCACGCAGAAAGCACAGATCGAAAGTGTGTGTGGCGACAACGTGCGCCAGCTGATCGCCGAAGGCGAGGCGGCGCAAACCAAGGCGCTGCGCGAGTTGCAGGCCAAGGGCGTGAAGCTGCATAGCTGGTCGAAGCAGGACCTCGACACCTTGCACAAAGCCTGGCTGCAGGTGGCCGACGAGTACTCCGCAAAAAGCCCGATGTTCAAGCGCGCATGGGAGTCCCAGCAGGCGTTCCGCAAGGACTACAAGACCTGGAAAGATTTGCAGACGCTGCCTGAATATTGAGCGTCGCGAGCCGCTCCGCGATGCGTGCTCTGGTCCGTCTGAGCGACATCTTTGCGTGCATCGCGCTCTATGCGGGGCGCATCGGGGCTTGGGCATGCATTCCGCTGATTGCACTGATCATGGTCGACGTGATCGCCCGACGCTTCTTCAACGTCGGCTCGACCATGCTGCAAGAGCTGCAGTGGCATCTTCATGCGCTGCTGTTTCTTTCGTGCATCGGCTTCGCCTACGTCCGCGGCTCGCACGTGCGCATCGATCTCGTGCGCGAGCACGTCAGCGAGCGCGGCCGAACGGCGCTGGAAGCTTTCGGCTGCGCCGTGATCCTGATTCCGTTCTGCGCGGTGATGATTTACTACAGCGTGGACATCGCTTGGCGCGCCTACCTGCAGGGCGAAGGCTCGCCCAATCCCGGCGGACTGCCGCACTGGTGGATCATCAAGTCCGCCGTTCCGTTGGGGTTGCTGCTGATGGCGATCGCCGGCGTCGCGGTGTTATTGCGTAAGATCGTGCTGCTGTATGGGCCGGCTGAGCTGCAGGTCGCGGTGGCCGACGCCGAGCGCGCAGAGACAACAACGGCCACTGATCACCGCCGCAGTTGAGCCGGCGGTCGCGTGAGTCCTCTGCCCTCCCGCCCGAAGGAAGACCCGTTCCCTCCTGGCGGGACCGCGCGCAGCGCCAGGGTGCATCAATGACACCGCCGCACAAGCGGTCCGCTTGGCTGCGCGGTTACGCAATCCTGTGGCTGCTGCTGGTGGCAGGCGCCGTCGTTTATTTCATCTATCGTGCGACGCAGGGCGCGCACGTGCCGACCGAAATCGCCGATGCGCTGCCGTTGCTAATGTTCTTGGCGCTCGGCCCCGCGCTGTTCTGCGGCTATCCGGTGGCGTTCATACTCGGCGGCGTGGCGCTCGCCGGAGGTCTCGCCGGGATTGCTCTCGATGCGTTCCAGCCGCAGCAGTTCTTCAACATTCCATCGCGCATTTTTGGCGCCGTCGCGGCCAACTCAGTTCTAGTCGCCATCCCGATGTTCATCTTCATGGGCGTGATGCTCGAAAAAAGCGGCGTCGCCAAGGACATGCTGTTCTGCCTGCAGGTGCTGCTACGCCGCGCACCGGGCGGGCTCGCACTTTCGGTGGTGATACTCGGCACGATCATGGCGGCAACCACTGGAATCGTCGGCGCCTCGGTGATCATGCTGACCCTGATCGCTTTGCCGTCGATGCTCGAGCGCGGCTATGACAAGTCGCTTGCGACCGGCGTCATCGCAGCATCGGGCACACTCGGCATCCTGATTCCGCCCTCGATCATGTTGGTGTTGATGGCCGACCTGCTGGCGGTTCCGGTGGGCTCGCTTTTCATCGGTGCAGTATTTCCGGGGCTGCTACTGACCGCGCTCTACTTTATCTACGTACTGGGAGTAGGGTTTCTGAAGCCAGCGGCGGCGCCGCCACTTCCGCGGGATATCGGACCCGCGAACGCGCGCGCGTACGCGTTGATGCTATGGAAGGGATTCTGGCCGCCGGTGTTTCTGATCGGTCTCGTGCTGGGATCGATCCTGTTCGGCTTTGCCACTCCGACTGAAGCCGCAGGGGTCGGGGCCTTTGGCGCCATCATCCTCGCCTTCGTGAACCGGACGTTTAACAAGCGCCTGCTGCTGAACACGCTCGAGGAAACGGCGCTGACAAACGCGATGCTGTTCGCGATTTTCATCGGCGCCACCGCATTTTCCTACGTCTTTCGCACGCTGGGCGGCGATCAGATGGTGGTCGCTGGCTTCGAGCACCTAGGTCTCGGCCCCCGGGGATTTTTGGTCGCGTCGATGGCGTTGATCTTCATCCTCGGGTTTTTCTTCGAGTGGATCGAGATCACGCTGATCGTGCTGCCGATTTTTGCGCCGATTTTTGATCTGCTCGATTTTGGCACCCACGTGCCGAAGGCTGAAGTGCTGCTGTGGTTCGCGATTCTGGTGGCGGTCAATCTGCAGACTTCCTACCTCACGCCGCCGTTCGGCATCACGCTGTTCTACATGAAGGCGATCGTGCCACCCTCGGTGCGGATGCAGGACATCATCAAGGGTATCGTTCCGTTCGTGGTTCTGCAGATCATCGGGCTGATCCTGGTGATCGCGTTTCCTGAAATCGCTCTCTGGTTCCCGCGCTTGCTTCTGGAATGACCGCGGGGTGCCGGCACAGTCCAAGTACAACCTAAGGTTCCGCGGACAGTACTTCGCCAAGCGGATAGAGAAACCAATTGGGTCATTTTTAACGGATACGGCCAGACGGTCGCCTTGGCGTCCGACTCGATGGAGCGCTACTACGACTACATTGCGCACTATTACCCGGATTCATCAGAGCGTTGAGAGTTCGCGTTCTCCGGCGGCATGTTCATTGATGAGGGTTATGGGCGCTTCGTTTTTGTAGCTAACGAACCGCAACGATTAGAGCCCGGTATCGCGCACGAGCTAACGCATTGCCTCGTTCATCACTTGCCGCTGCCAGCTTGGGTTAACGAAGGCATCGCCGTTAACACTGAGCATCGACTCTACGATCCACAAAGAAGCATGTTACCGCGGACGAATTACGCAGCGCCGCGAGCGCACAGTTGACCATAGGTCGTCGCGAGCCTGCGCAGCACTATGACCTGAAGTCGAACTGGCCTTAGGTCGTTACGCGCCTTAGGGTCAAAGATTGCGAGTGGTGAAACTCGCGCATCATCCGTGGGCCACGGGTGGGCTGTGGCACAAAGAGCCGCCAGAATCGGCGGCGTTTTGGCACGCATGTGATTAAAAAAAGTTATTGGTTGCGGGGACAGGATTTGAACCTGTGACCTTCGGGTTATGAGCCAAGCAAATTGCTACGCGTGTGCAGCAGGCCGTACTCAATCCCGTTGTGACGAGTCGTCGCTCCGCATCGCCTGGTCCGTGATTCATCATATCGCTGCGCTAC
>JBDTQZ010000216.1:0-4717 GCA_039931935.1 Burkholderiaceae bacterium
GTTGATCGGAACGATCTACGCGTTGTCAAAACTTGCGGCCAGTTCTGAATTTACGATCATGCGCGTATCTGGCATGAGCACGCGCCGGCTGATGTACAGCCTGATCGGCGTTGGGCTCGTCATGGTGGCACTGACCTACGTGCTTGGCGAATTGATCTCGCCGCCGGCCGAGCAGCTGGCGCAAAGAGCGCGGCTGCAGGCGACCAGCTCGCCTGTCAGCGTGCGCGAATTCCGCTCCGGCGTGTGGGTTCGCGACGTTGTCAAGGACCCCGGTGCCGGGGGAATTTCGGCATTTCGCTTCATCAACGTGCGGCAAGTCTCACCCGATGGCACCACCAAGGATTGGAGGGTGTTTGAGTTCGACCGTGATTATAAATTACGTTCGATCCTGACCGCCGAGACCGGACGATACGAAACGGGTAGCGGCTGGGCGCTGTTCAACGTTGTCGAAACGCGGCTCCCGGGACCTACCGCGGGCGCGTCGGTGCCGCAAATGGAAGCCGCCAGGACCGAAGTCGTGAAATCCGCACAACTGGCATGGCCTTCTGAATTAAAGCCCGACATTTTCGGCGTGATGATCGTGCAGCCCGAGCGCATGGCAGGCTGGGACCTCGCGCGATACATCCGGCACTTGGCAGAGAATCGTCAGCAGACCGAGCTCTACGAGATCGCGTTCTGGGGCAAGCTGTTTTATCCGTGGGCGGTGCTGGTAATGATGGTGCTGGCGTTGCCGTTTGCCTACTTGCACGTGCGCGCCGGAGGCGTCAGCTTCAAGATTTTTGCCGGCGTGATGATCGGTGTAGCCTTTTATGGCCTCAACAAATTATTCGCACACCTCGGCCTGTTGAACACTTGGCCGCCGATCGCGGTAGCGGCGCTGCCGAGCCTAGTGGTGCTGGGGGCTGCGATGAGCACGCTCTATTGGCTTGAACGTCGATAGTGGCTTGCTTGAGTCGCAAACACACGCGTGCACGATCATCCGCAAACCCAAACCTGCCTGGAGGTATGGGCGGTCTGAGATGGCTCGTACGTGGGTTTCATCTGGACCGCTAGCGCGAGATAGCGGTTGTTCTATTGGGAGCGCCAGGCACGAAGACCGCTTATGGCCATTGGTATAAGCGAAAGAATTACGATCACCGCCGTGATCGCGCTGAGGTGCTGGCGCACGAAAGGTTGAGAACCGAGGAAGGCACCCGCGTAGACCAGTGATGCCACCCATAGGATCGCGCCAGCTACGTTAAACACGGCAAAGCGTGTGTACGTCATGGCCCCCGCACCCGCAAGGAAGGGGGCCAATGTCCTGACGACTGGTACAAATCGCGCGATCACGATGGTGGAGCCGCCGAAGCGCTCGAAATAGCCATGCGTCGCATCGAGATGCGACTGCCGCAGCCAGCGACCATGCAGGCGCTGTATCAAGAACGCAGCGGCGCGGCGCCCGATCGCAAAGTTCAACGCATCGCCCGAGACCGCGGCCAGAATTAGCACGGCTACCGCGACGTGGACGTTGAGCGACGCCGCGGCCAGCACCGTACCGGTGAGGAACAGCAGCGAATCGCCGGGGAGAAACGGGGCGACTACCAAACCCGTCTCTGCAAAGATCACGGCCGCCACAAGGCCCAAGGCCCAAACGCCATAGATCGCGACCCAATGGGTCAGCATCTGATCAAGCGAAAGGATTGAGTTGCCCACCGTGGTCACGTGTTGGCGTGAAGCGCATATCCGAAGGATCGCCGACCCCGACTTAAGCGTGGCTTAAACGGGCGGAAAAGTTGCGCCCACCGCGACCGATTGCTGCGACAGCGCCTCACCCAACCTTCCGCAAGGAGACAGCGTTTCCGGACCCCAGGTTCTCGCGAGACCGGAGTTAAGTCGGCGTTAAGTATGCAGAAGCGACGATTGATCGAGGTCACAGAGGCCCAACACACTTTGCTCGGAACGATTGGATATGAGAACACGAATAAGCAAGAGTGCAGTCGTAAGCTTCCCCGTTTGGTAGACAGATGAAAGTGGACTTTTCTGGCAGGATTAATTGTCGAGGAGAGTCCGATGAAGAAATCCAAGTTCAGCGAGTCGCAGATCGTGGCGATCCTGAAGGAAGGCGAAGCGGGGATACCGGTAGCGCATATTTTGCGCACGCACGGCATCAGCCAGGCCACCTACTACATCTGGAAGTCGCGTTACGGCGGCGCCAGCGTGGCCGAACTGAAGCGGCTGAAGGAAATCGAAGCCGAGAACGCCAAGCTCAAACGCATGTATGCCGATCTGGCGCTGGAAAACGCCGCGATCAAGGACGTCTTGAGCCGAAAGTGGTGACGCCGTCGGCCAAGCGCGAGGCAGTGCAGATCATGACGCACGATCACACATTGCCTGTAGCACGCGCTTGTCGTCGTGCCCGGCTGTCGCGGGCGGCGTACTACCGGCCGGCAGTCGATCGCAGTCAGCGCGATCTGGAGGTGGTGGCTGCGCTCAACCAGATCGTGGCCGTTGAACTGCGTTGGGGCTTCTGGAAGTGCTTTGATCGATTGCGGCAACTGGGCTGGCCCTGGAATCACAAGCGCGTGTATCGGGTGTACTGCCAGCTGCGGCTCAACCAGAAGCGGCGCGCCAGGAAGCGCTTGCCGCAACGAGTGCGGCAACTGTTGCATGTGGCACCGTACATCAATGCGGTGTGGGCCCTGGACTTCATGCACGACCGGCTCTACCGCGGGCGCGCGTTTCGCACCTTCAACGTGATTGATGAAGCCGATCGTGGCGGCTTGGGAATCACGGTGGCGACCAGCCTGCCGGCGCAGCGTGTCATTCGTTACCTGGAGCAGTTGATCGAAATCCATGGCCAGCCGGCCGCCATTCGGTGCGACAACGGCACCGAGCTGACCAGCTACGCCTTTACCGAGTGGTGCCAGGCCAAAGGCATCGAGCTTCGCTTCATTCAGCCCGGCAAGCCGGATCAGAACGCCTTCATCGAGCGCTTCAATCGCACTTATCGAGATGAGGTGTTGACTCCGTACTTATTCGATTCAATCGCCGACGTGCAGCAGATCACCGACGATTGGCTGCAAAGATACAACGAGATCCGACCGCACGATGCACTGGGAAGCCTGCCGCCAGCGCGCTACCGCGAGCGCCTGCTCGCACTGCAAAGTTCCACTTTTAATCTGTCTGCTTGACGGGGAAGCTTACGGTTGTATCCAGCATGCAGGACCGCGCGGATCGCGGCGGCAAAGAGGAAGACGACGAATAACACTCTGCAGCGCTCATCGCGCTGCGCCGCAGTTGTCAACCTCAACTTATGGGCGGCCGCGGCCGCCCATTTCAGGTATTGGAGCGAGAGGTTAGCCGATGCGCCAAACCAACCAATAGTCTGGTGGGGAATGAAGCATTGTTCTCACGCAGCTCTTTGGCGTGCGCGTCGGAGTCGTATCGTGCGATGTGCTGCGCTTAACACCGCGGCCGATGCCTGCTTCTCTTGTTATGGCTGCGCCTGAAAACGGCGACTCTCCGGCGGCACGGCAAGGACTGCAGTTGGCCGCACCACGACTGGCGAGCGACGATGCTTGATTACCTTATCGATCTATTAACCCGGATCGGGTACTGGAGCTACCTGGTCATTTTTTTGGGCGCCACGCTGGAATCGGCTGCTTTTCTTGGCGTGATCGTGCCCGGAGAGAGCCTGGTCCTTGTCGCTGGATTCTTCGCGGCACAAGGGCTGCTTGATCTCGACGGCCTGATCGTAACCGTAGCCGCTGGCGCCACGCTGGGAGACAGTATCGGCTATGAGCTCGGGCGACGAGTGGGTCGTCCAGGACTCCTGCGCTACGGCCGCTGGTTTGGCATAAACCAGTCGCGCCTTGATCGTGCGGACGCATTCTTCGTCCGCCATGGTGGCAAGTCGGTCTTCCTCGGACGTTTCGTTGGCTTTGCGCGCGCGCTTGTACCGTTCCTCGCGGGCTCGTCGCAGATGCTCTATCGTCAATTTCTACCGTACAACGCGTTCGGTGCCGTCCTGTGGTCGATGGTCGCAGTGCTGCTCGGCTACTTCCTGGGCGCAAGCTGGCACGTTGCGGAGCGTTGGATTGGCCGCGCAAGTGCAATCATCGCCGGGGTGCTTTTGCTGATCCTTGCACTTGCATGGACGTGGCGCTGGGTGGTTCGTCACGAGCCCGGCATCAAGCACAGTTGGAAGCGTTTTCTTGATCATCCAGGTATTGTCGCGTTACGCTGCCGCTTTGCGCCGCAGATTGCGTTTATCCAAGCGCGCCTGTCCCCCACCGGTTATTTCGGGCTGCATCTGACGCTAGGCGCTCTCATTCTCATTGGGGCGGGTTGGCTCTTCGGCGGTATCGCCGAAGATGTCGTCAGCGGCGATCCGCTGACGCTCGTCGATGCGCAAGTTGCGGCCTGGTTTCATGCGCGTGCTGTCCCGACCCTTACGCTCTCGATGCTGGTCATCACCCATCTTCACAGCATCGTGGGAGTCAGCATCGGTGTGCTCTTGCTGGCGGTTTTTCTGATCTGGAGACGTGACTGGTACTGGTTACTCGCACTGATCCTCGTCGTGCCAGGCGGCATGCTGCTCAATGTGCTCACTAAGCATGCATTTGGGCGCGCGCGCCCGAGCTTCAGCGATCCGATTCTGACCTTGGCCACATACAGTTTCCCGAGCGGCCATGTCGCCGCGGCCACCTTGTTTTATGGCCTGTTGACCGCCTTCCTT
>JBDTQZ010000217.1:0-4702 GCA_039931935.1 Burkholderiaceae bacterium
AGCGATTGGGTGCGGGCTTGTTACGGGTGAGTTTAGATGCGGAAAAGGGTGTCGGCTTGGAAGACTGCGAGCGAGTGAGCCGTCAGCTGTCGCACCTGTTTGCGGTTGAGCAGGTCGATTATCAGCGTCTCGAGGTGTCGTCGCCGGGGTTGGACCGGCGGCTACGACGCGCCGACGATTTCGCGCGCTTTGCCGGGAAGGAAATCAACGTCCAACTGTATGCGCCCTCTGCCGCGGCGGGTGGCCGCAAGCGATTGCGTGGGCGTGTTTTGCAATTGGTAGGCAGCGGGGGTGACGAGCGGCTGCAGCTGGAGCTGAAAGCCGAAGAAACGCCGGCAAAAGGTGCTCACCGTGGTTCCGTGTCAAGAGGGAGCCCACGAACACGTGCGCCGGCAGCAGGGATCATTGAAATCGCCTTGAAGGATATCGACAAGGCGCGGTTAGTGCCGGAACTGGATTTTCGTCCAGGGCGTTTGAGTACGTCGGGTCCGACGCGATGAAGATCGGTAATGCAGGCAGTCTGGGGAGCGAACATTCATGAGCCGTGAGATTTTGTTGTTGGTCGATGCGCTGGCGCGCGAAAAGAATGTACCGAAAGACATCGTGTTCGGCGCGCTGGAGCTTGCATTGGCAACCGCGACCAAGAAACTGTATGCCGAAGAGGACGTCGACATCCGCGTTGCGGTCGATCGCGAAACAGGCGAGTACGACGCATTTCGCCGTTGGCTCGTTGTACCCGACGAAGCGGGCCTGCAGGAGCCCGGTCACCACATCATCCTGTCCGACGCGCGCGAGCAGATCGCCGACATCGAGCTCGAGGAGCACATCGAGGAGCAATTGCCACGGCAGGATCTCGGCCGCAGGTTTGCGCAGGACACCAAGCAGGTCATCCTGCAAAAGATTCGCGACGCCGAGCGCGAGCAGACGCTGAATGACTTTCTCGCGCGCGGCGACTTGATCGTTAGTGGGGCGATCAAGCGCATGGACAAGGGCGACGCGATCATCGAAGTAGGCAAGGTCGAGGCGCGGCTGCCTCGCAGCGACATGATTCCGAAGGAGAATCTACGGATCGGAGATCGCATGCGCGCATACGTGCAGAAAATCGATCGGACCGCGCGCGGGCCGCAGGTGATTTTGTCGCGCACTTCCCCAGAGTTCCTGATGAAGCTGTTCGAGTTTGAGGTGCCAGAGATTGAGCAGGGCCTGCTGGTAATCAAATCCGCGGCGCGCGATCCGGGTGTGCGCGCAAAAATCGCCGTGTGGACCAACGATCGGCGCATTGATCCTATTGGCACTTGCGTCGGTATGCGCGGATCGCGCGTGCAAGCCGTGACCAACGAGCTAGCCGGCGAGCGCGTCGATATCGTGTTGTGGTCCGACGACCCGGCGCAGTTCGTGATTGGTGCGCTGGCACCCGCGAACGTGTCATCGATTTTGGTTGATGAAGACAAGCACGCGATGGACGTGGTGGTCGACGAAGACAATCTGGCGATCGCGATCGGCCGTAGTGGGCAGAACGTGCGCCTTGCTTCGGAGCTGACTGGATGGCAGATCAACATCATGACGGCCGAGGAATCTTCGACGAAGCAGGAAGGCGAGCAGTCGTCGGTCCGCGCGACTTTTGTCGAGAAGCTCGACGTCGACGAAGAAATCGCCAACATTTTGATCGGCGAGGGTTTCGGCAGCCTTGAGGAAATTGCCTACGTTCCGGTCAACGAGTTGCTCGAGATTGATGCATTTGATGAAGAAACCGTTGAAGAGCTTCGCACTCGCGCGCGGAACGCATTGCTGACTGAAGCCATAAAGCGAGAAGAGGGCGTCGAACAGGCCGAAAAGGATCTACTCGATCTCAATGGCATGGATGCTGAGCTGGCGACGAAGCTCGCGGAGAGCTCGATTCGAACGCGCGATGATCTGGCTGAACTTGCAGTCGACGAGTTGACTGAAATGACCGGCATTGACGATGAGCGCGCGAAAACGCTGATCATGGCGGCGCGCGCGCATTGGTTCGCCGATGAGCAAGCGCAGGAACAGGAACAGGAACAGGAACAGGAAGTCGCTGGAAGGTAGGGATAAGAGTCATGGCGAGTACAACCGTGTCCCAGTTTGCGACGGAGCTCCGAGTTCCGCCGCAGTTGCTGCTCGAGCAATTGAGCGCGGCCGGAGTATTGAAGAAGGCAGAGTCCGACGCGTTAAGTGAGGACGACAAGTCGCGCCTGCTCGAATCGCTGCGCAAGGCACACGGTGGTGGAGGCGAGAAGAAGAAGATCACGCTGACCCGCAAGCAGACGACCGAGATCAAGCAGGCGGATGCATCGGGCAAGGCGCGCACGATTCAAGTCGAAGTGCGCAAGAAGCGCGTGTTCGTCAAGCGTGACGGAGCAGCGGCTGAGGCACCGCTTGAAGCTGCGCCGGAGGCAGTACCGGTCGCACCGGTAATCGACGAAGCGGAGCTGGCCAAGCGCGAAGAAGAAGCGCGCCGTCAGGCGGAATTGATCACGCGCCAGACCGCGGCAGCGCGCGAGAAGGCCGATCGTGCGCAACGCGACCTGACCGATGCACAGCAGAAGGAGCAAAAAGATCTGAAGGCGGTGCAAGCACGCCAGACCGAGGCGACCGAAGAGTTGGTGAAGGCCGAGCGCGCTCAAAAGGAAGCCGAGCTTGTCGCTAGGCAGGCAGCCGACGCGCAGCAGCGCGCCAAGCGCGTGGTCGAAGACGAAGTCGCGGCGATCAAGACGATGATGGCGGCGCCGAAGGTAGTTGCGAAGCCGCCTGAAGCTGCGCCGGTGGGCACGTTGCACAAGCCTGCAGCGAAGACCGAGGCCAAGCCGGGCGCCAAGAAAGACGACAAGAAGCCGGGCGTCAAGGAAATCAAGTCAGGCAAGCTGGCATCGAGTTGGTCCGAAGAGCAGCAGAAAAAACGCCTGCTGAAGACACGGGGTGATACATCGGGCGGCGCGGGTGGCTGGCGCGGCCCACGCGGCAATCGCAAGCAAGACAGGCACGAGGAATCGAATGGTGCGGCGGCGACGCCGATGCCCGTCGAGGCCGTCGTGCGCGACGTTGCGGTGCCGGAAACCATCACGGTGGCTGAACTCGCACACAAGATGTCGGTGAAGGCTTCCGAGGTCATCAAGACACTGATGAAGCTCGGCCAGATGGTGACGATCAACCAGGTGCTCGATCAGGACACCGCGATCATCGTCGTTGGTGAGATGGGCCACACCGCGCACGCGGCGAAGCTCGACGATCCGGAAGCATTGCTGGCCGAGTCCGAATCGGTCGTGGTGCCCAGCGAAGCGCCGCTCGAGCCGCGCCCGCCGGTAGTCACGATCATGGGGCACGTCGATCACGGCAAGACATCGCTACTCGACTACATCCGCCGTACCAAGGTAGCGGCAGGCGAGGCCGGTGGCATCACGCAGCACATCGGTGCGTATCACGTTCAGACACCGCGCGGCATCATCACATTCCTCGATACGCCAGGCCACGAAGCGTTCACCGCAATGCGGGCTCGCGGCGCGAAGGCGACCGACATCGTGATCCTGGTTGTCGCGGCCGATGACGGTGTGATGCCGCAGACCAAGGAAGCAATCGCGCATGCGAAGGCGGCGAACGTTCCATTGGTGGTCGCACTGAACAAGATCGACAAGCCCGAAGCGAATCCCGATCGCGTCAAGCAGGAGCTTGTGACGAACGAGGTGGTGCCCGAGGAGTACGGTGGCGAGTCGCCTTTCATTCCGGTGTCGGCAAAGACCGGGGAAGGCATCGATACGTTGCTGGAGAACGTATTGCTGCAGGCGGAAGTGCTCGAGTTGAAAGCTGTCAGGAATGGTCCCGCAAAGGGACTGGTCATCGAATCGCAACTCGACAAGGGTCGCGGTCCTGTAGCCACTGTACTGGTGCAAAGTGGAACGCTGAAACGTGGCGATGTCGTGCTGGCAGGCTCGGCTTTTGGCCGCGTGCGCGCGATGCTCGACGAGACCGGGAAGCCGGTGACCGAGGCGGGCCCGTCGATCCCCGTGGAGATTCAGGGTTTGTCAGACGTGCCGGGTGCCGGCGACGAGTTGATCGTGCTGGGCGACGAGCGCAAGGCGCGCGAGATCGCGCTGTATCGCCAGGGCAAGTTTCGCGACACGAAGCTGGCCAAGCAGCAGGCAGCCAAGCTTGAAGGCATGTTCGAGGCCGGTGCTGAGGGTGCTGCTGCGGTTCGCGTGTTGCCGTTGATTATCAAGGCCGACGTTCAAGGCTCGCAAGAAGCCCTCAACCAGGCGCTCGTCAAGCTATCGACCGACGAAGTGAAGGTGCAAGTCGTGCACGGGCAGGTGGGCGGCATTACCGAGAGCGATGTGAACCTGGCGATCGCATCGAAGGCGGTCATCATCGGCTTTAACGTGCGTGCCGATCAGTCGGCGCGCAAGTTGGCGGAAAGCAACGGCATCGACGTTCGCTACTACAACATCATCTACGAGGCGGTCGATGAGGTTAAGAATGCGCTGTCGGGTCTGCTCGCACCGGAGCACCGCGAGAACGTGCTTGGTCTGGTCGAGATTCGACAGATCTTCCGCGTGCCGAAGGTCGGCGCAGTGGCCGGCTGTATGGTGCTCGACGGCCTGGTGCGCAGGACGGCACAAGCGCGGCTGCTGCGCGACAACGTCGTGATCTGGACCGGCGAGCTCGATTCGCTGAAGCGCTTCAAGGA
>JBDTQZ010000218.1:0-4680 GCA_039931935.1 Burkholderiaceae bacterium
ATAATCACTTCGTGCTGACGGCCCAGTAGCGCTGTGACGGCGTGGCGCCCGATAAAACCTGCGCCGCCGAGCACGAAAACCCGCATCGGCAGAGT
This sequence comes from Burkholderiaceae bacterium, assembly GCA_039931935.1. GTDB lineage: Bacteria > Pseudomonadota > Gammaproteobacteria > Burkholderiales > Burkholderiaceae_F > JACCZX01. The sequence continues at coordinate 96 of JBDTQZ010000218.1, forward strand.
CAGTCGATCTTCAGCGGCCGCACGATCGGCCCGGCAGACGCTCGATCAGATCGGCGCGACGTTCGATCTCGGACCAGTCCGCCAGACGTCGCAGAGCCCGCTCGTAGTTATCCAGCACCACGATGCGCGCACGGGAAGTGTTCACTGCAGCTGCGATCAGGGCCGCGCGATCGCGGTCATTGCGCGCACATCGGCGGCAGCGCCGATCTGCCACGCCGCGGCGATCAGCGCTTTCGTCTTGTCGGCGCCGATGACAGGAGCGCTCAGCTCCGTGAACTTCGCTTCGAGCTGTGCATCGGTCATCGGACGCTGCAGCGACCCGATCGCATGCTCGATGAAGACATGTTCTCGACCACCACCCGCGAGTATCGCAGTCACGTCAACCGATGCTTCATCGATCGATTGATCGACGGTCGCGACGATTCTCCGCCGTAGCGCGACGACATCGGCACGATTGACGACGGCATCCGAAAACTCGTGTTCACCGGCGCGTCCGAAAATAAGCCCGACCGCGCAACCGTGATACACGCTGAACTTACCCTGCAGTCCATCCGCGGGCTCTTTCTTGCCGGTGAGCTCCAGCACCAGCGAGTGCACTCTGAGCTCGATGCGCTCGACCTGCTCGGGCCGCACGCCACGCTCGCGCAATTGAACGCACGCGTCGATGCTCGGGTGAATCACGATGCCACACGCAAATGGTTTGTAGGTATTGAACGATATCTCGAAGCGCTCGCCCAATTCGTCAGTGACTTCATTCCAGCTGCGCTTGTCCGAAACAACCTGCACCAAACCCCGCGGCGCCTCGATCGATTTTTGGCTTGCGGTGAACCCGTTCTTCGCAAGCAGCGCGGCCATCAATCCTGCTCGCGCCGCGCCGCCGGGGTGAAACGGCTTCATCATCGTGCCGAACTGCTCGCGTACGCCAATCGGTTGAGACGCGGCGATGCCGAGCGCCATCGCGGTGTGTTGCTGATCGAGCTTCAGCAATCGCGCGCACGCGGCGGCGGCTCCCAACATGCCGGTCGAACCGGTGATATGCCAACCGCGGTCGTAATGGTCGGGATACATCGTGTTGCCTATCCGGCATGCAACGTCGATACCGAGCACCAGCGAATCAATCAGCTCGCGCCCAGACGCGCCGATCAACTCGGCAAGCGCGATCGCCGCCGAAGCCACCGGGCCGGCTGGATGGATGATCGTTTTCAAATGCGTGTCGTCGAAGTCGAATGTGTGAGACGTGATGCCGTTGACCAATGCGGCGCTCGCAATGTCCACGCGCTCGGCACGGCCCAGTACGGTCGCCTGCGCGGCAGGCTGCAGCGTCCGCACCGCAGCCAAAGCCGCGTCTGCCGCTTCATGCTTCGCAGCACCGACCGCGCAGCCGATCCAGTTGAGCAGTGTGCGGTGCGCCTCTTTCTCCACCGCGTCGGTCCACCCGCGTGACGGATGATCCGCGACAAAGCGCGCAAGAATCTGCGTGATCGGCGGCGCATCGTGGTCGGCGGCAACTTGAGTGTTACGAGCCATCGCCTATCAGAACTCCCGCTGGTCGCCCATCGAGCTCCAATAATCGCACGGCCACTATTGTCCGATCAGATGCAGCATGACTTCGCGCCGATGGGCACGGATTCTGTGCTCGACGAGATAAATGCCCTGCCAGGTTCCGAGCCCAGGTTCGCCTCCGACGACGGGAATCGATAGCTGAGTTTGAGTCAACGCAGCACGAACATGCGCCGGCATGTCGTCGGCGCCTTCGGCGCGGTGCTCGAACAACGGATCACCATCGGGCACCAGACGCGCAAAGAACCGCTCCAGATCGCGCACCACTTCCGGGTCGGCGTTTTCCTGAATCAGAAGGCTTGCCGACGTATGCCGGATAAAAACGGTCAGCAACCCTTGGGCGATTTTGCAATCACGCACCCAGCTTTGAATGTCGCGCGTGATCTCCACGAACGCGCGGCCGGGCGTTTGTACTTGCAAACTGGTATGAGCCTGACGCATTTGCAATGAAGATCTCGTGTTTACAATCTACACGGCAGTGCTGACGTACGATGCGCCGCACGTCCACCACATCGCGACGCTCAAAACTTGCCTAGCCCTAGAGAGAACTTCTGCGCGCTCCAGGCTGTCAGGTGCGCGCTCCAGCCGTTGCGCCTGGCTGCATCGGCAGTACAGGGAACGGCGCCGCCGAACCATCCTTGCCGACCCCGGCGTACAAGGTGACATGTGGAAACGGAATCTCGATGCCCCGTGCGTCGAACTCGTTCTTCAGACGTTTCAGAAATTCTCGCCGGACGCGCCACTGCTCGAGCGGCGCCACCTTGAAACGGCACCGCAGGATGACCGCCGAATCGTCCCAACGCTCAACGCCGGCGATCTCGAGGTCATCAAGAATCTTCGGTCCGAAGACAGTGTCGGCCCGCATGTCATGTCCTACGGCGCGCATGGCCTCCAACGCCTCGTCGATGTTTTCACGATAGGCAACACCGACGTCAATGACCGCCTGGGCGAAACCGCGGCTCATGTTCTTGACCGTCGAGATCAGGTTATTGGGGATGAAGTGGACATTGCCGTCGTAATCGCGCAGGCGCACGTAGCGCAGCGTCACGTCCTCGACCAGCCCCGATCTGTCGCCAACCTCGACTACATCGTCGATGGTCAGCTGGTTTTCGAGCAATAAAAAGAAGCCGGTGAAATAGTCCTTTACCAAACTCTGAGCGGCGAAGCCGATCGCCAGGCCGACCACGCCAGCAGCGCCCAGGATCGGGCGATCGAGACACCGAATTCGCTCAGGATCGACACGCTGGCGATCAGGGTCACGATGACTGTCGCGAGATAACGGAAGACGCGGCCGATCGTCTCGGCGCGCTTGACCTGCTCGCGTTCGTCGAGGCGCAGCGCAATGCGCTGGCGAAACGCTCGGATCATACGGTGAAGAACCACCACCGCGATCCACGCTACGACGGCGATCAGCGTTACCCGCAGCGCGACAACCGCCGGCTCACCGAGGTCGAGTGATTTGAACCAGACAATGAATTCATTCATGTTGATCTCCTGTTTGAGGGCCGCGACGGGCCCGGTGAACGGTCGTGCAGTGACGTTCAGCCTGGCAGCACGAAGTGGAGCAGCGCTGCTGGGAAATACCGGAACGCTTGCCCCATCTCGATGCATGCATCGCGCACATCGAATGACTCGCGGGTCAGCACATTGGTGAGCGTGGTATGCGGAGGAAGAAAACCGACCTCAAGCGTGGTATCGCCCCAGGCCGCCTGGAGTAGCGGAAGCTCGCCAGGTGCGAGCCCGAGCGACGCGAACAGGCGTCCGGCCACCGCGATGACGCCGGTCTTGCCATGTCGGCGCGCAAACGCGATCACTTGGCCTGCACGCGCACCCGTGGCGCGGACCGGCTGATAGCCCCCCGTTGCCATCAGCGCGCTCTGCTGCGCGCGAAAGTTCAGCAGCCGAAACGTGATCCACAGTTTGGCGCGGCCGTCTCCCGGCGTCGTAAACCAGGACGGAATCGTGTCGGTCAAGGCGGCGGCGGACCCGTCTGCCAGCGCCTGCAACTCCGCCAGACGGGCTCGGCGCAAGTCGTAATCGACTGCACAACGGTTATCCGGGTCGACCAGCCGCGGGTCCAGCAATTCGTTGCCCTGATACAGATCGGGCACCCCGGGCGAAGCGAATTTGACGAGTGCCATAGAGATGCTGTTCAACCTGCCGAACCATGCAAACGCGATGCTTTGCGCACGCAGGTCGTGCAGAAAAAGGTTGTCGCCGGTCGACGCCAGCAGCGCAGCCACGAATGACACGAGAGCATCCTCGTACTCGGTGTTCACCGCGGCCCAGCTCGTATGAATCTTGGCCTCACGCGCGGCCTTGACCACGTAGTGCTCGATCCGCGAGCGGTAATGTGCCAGCGCGCCAGGGTCGGTCTCGCCCGCCGGAAAGCTGCCGACAAGCGTCTGGTACAGCAGATACTCGTCATTCGGCGACGGTGCGGCCTGGCCGTCAATCTGCCGCTTGCGGCTGCGGTTCATGCGGCTCCACCGGCGCACCGTGAGCCGCCACGCCGCGGGCATTTCGGAAATCACATTGATGCGGGCGCGCGCGTCCTCGGAGCGCTTGTTATCGTGGGTCGATGTGGCCAGCATGGTCGCCGGCCAGACGGCGGCGCGATCCAGCGACGCGCCGTGGAACGCGCGCACCGTCATGCCGAACTGGTCGGGATCGCCGCCGACATCGTTCAGCGAAATCAGACGATTGAACGTATAGAAACTCGTGTCCTCGTCGGCTTTCGCAGTGACCGGCGCCGTGAACTGCTGAAAACGCAGCGCGAACTCGCGGTAGCGAGCGGCACGCTCGCCGCTCGCACCCGCCGGCGGCGTGGCGAGCATCAGCGCACGTACGAAATCAAACGCGCTCGAATCCGAAGCGCGTGATGCGCGCCGTGCCCGTGTAACTGCCCAGTCGATGTAGCGGCGGTCCTGCACCGACGCTCCGCCTTCCGCCACATAGGTTCGATACACGGGAAACCGCGCGACGATCTCCTCGATCGCCGAGCGCAGCACGTCAAAAGTGAAAT
>JBDTQZ010000219.1:0-4679 GCA_039931935.1 Burkholderiaceae bacterium
GGGCCGCGCTCGCGCCCGACGGCAACGGAGTCACACTGACGTCGAATGCACAGCAGATTGTCGAGTTCCTCACAACGCACGGCGCATCCTTTTTCGAGGAGATCGTTGAGGGTACGACGCTGCTGCGCACGCAAGTCGAGCAAGCTCTCGCCGAGCTTGTTGCGCAGGGTCTGATCAATGCAGACAGCTTCGGCGGCTTGCGAGCGTTGCTCGTACCGTCGGATCGCCGTCGAACGTTCGATGGACACAAGCGGCTGCGCCGCACTGCGCTGTTCGGCATCGAAGACGCCGGACGCTGGGCGCTGGTGCGAAAACGGCGCGCGCCGGAAGGCGCCGACATCATCGAGCATGTCGCACACACGCTGCTGCGCCGTTACGGCGTGGTGTTCTGGCGGCTGATCGCACGCGAGGCGCAGTGGCTGCCGCCGTGGCGCGATCTGTTGAGATGCTATCGAAGACTCGAGGCGCGCGGTGAAATTCGTGGCGGGCGTTTCGTCGCTGGATCTTCTGGCGAGCAGTTCGCTGCGCCCGAAGCGATCGGACTACTGCGCGACATGAGACGGCGCGACCCGACGGGTGCATTGGTGAGCCTGAGCGGCGCCGATCCGCTGAACCTGGTGGGCATTCTGAGTCCCGGTGCGCGGTTGCCCGCACTCACGGGCAATCGCGTGCTCTACCGTGACGGAGTAGCCATTGCCTTGCTGGTCGCGGCAGAAGCGCGCTTTCTCGAACAACTCGAGCCAGAAGCCGAATGGGCGGCCCGCAATGCACTGCTGCGCCGGCAAGTGCCTGCAACGCTCAAGTTTCTCGCGTAGCACTCGCAGGAATTGCTGTGTCATCGCGCTCGAGTGACGCGCGCTCCCAGTTGCCCAAATTCGCTGCCGCTGCATACGTCGTCTGCAAAAATTCGAGCAAGGTCGCATCCGGCGATGTCGATTGGCGCACGGCGTCGTACGGAAGAATGAATTCGTGCAGATCGTTGCTGTAGAACGCGGCGGCCGGCTCTACGCGGGCTTGAGCAAAACCAGCCAGCTCCGGATACGCGTAAGAGTAAAAAGCCGGATAGTCGATGGCCCCGCCGCCCGGCCAGAAACCGCAGCTACTCACTTCGTGCGAATACGCCTCGCGCGTGACCCAGTCGGGCAGATGGGGGATGCCACCCGGGTGAATCGGCGCGCGCCGTCCCGAGAATCGCGTCACCGCCAGGTCAGGCGCGCCCCAGAACAAATGCACCGGACTTACCTTGCCTATGAATGAACTCCGGAAAATTTTGAAAACGCGATCGGCCTGCACCAGTGCGCGCCAGATCGGTTGGCGTATTCGGCGTCATAGGCGTGATGCACTTCATCTTGATCGAAGCGGATCGGATTCTCGATTTCGTTAGGAAGCGGATAAATGCTCAGACTGATGTCGAGCCTTTCGAGCTGCTTCATCAGACGCGCGTAAAACGTCGCGACGGACATCGGCTCGAGTGCAAACGCCTCCTCGCGACCATCGCTCGTTTGAATGACCAACCGGTGATCGATAAAGTCGAAGTCGATCTGAAACGTCCGCGAACCCTCGGCGATCGGTGAAGTGGTCAGTCCCTTCGCCGTCACATACAGCGTGACGTGCCATGCGTGATTAATCCACGCGCTTCGCGCTAGACGCACCTTGCCGACGATTTGCAGCCATAGGTGCAACGTCGCGCACGTGTCGCTCCATGCGACAAGGGGCAGCTCGGGCCAGAGAGATTGGCGGTTAGTCATTGGAAGAAAATGCGAAAGCGCAAGCCCTCGGCGCCACCAAGTTGCAATGATTTCACGAAGTCCTCGACGAGAACTCCGCCATTGGCCTCGATAGCGCGGCGGGACGCGACGTTGGTCGTGTCCGTTGTGATCTCAATGAACGGCAACCCCTCAGCTCGCACTTCGTCCAAGAACTGTTTAAGCGCCTGCTTCGCGTAACCCTTGTTGCGCTTCCAAGGAACGACGGCATAGCCGATGTGACCCAGACAAGTCGGCGGTAACTCCGTGGTCCCAGGCTGCCACCGGAAGTTGATCTCGCCGCAGAACTCGCCGTCCCAGAGCCAGCGCGTGTATCCCGGAAGCCGCGGCACAGTTGAGCCATCCGGTAGCGTCACGGGCGCACCCTTCGCTTCGCGATCCTCCATCAGCAAGAGAAAACGCTGTTGATCCGCTGCGATCTCCTGCAGTTCTTCTCGTGCGGCAACCGCACCCCGCACACTATCGGACGACCAGCCTGTTTCAAGCGCCGCGATATAGCTCGGCAAGTGTTGCTCCGCCGGCCGGACGATTAGCATTGGTTCCGAGTTGACTGCACTGTCGTCCGTAGGTGTTTCGTGAAGAAGGAATGGCAACCCGCACGGCCTCAGGCCTCGGGTTGATGCCACGGATCGTACGTCCCGAAGTACCACAGATGACCTTCGAGATCACGGCATGAAAATCCGCGGCCACCGTGGTCTTCGTCCTTGATCTCCGCCACGATCTTTGAACCCGCCGCCTTCGCGCTCATGTACACGGCATCGGCATCTTTGACGATCAGATAAGCGCTCTGAGTTTCGCGCCCTCCGGTTTCGTCTGGATGTGTCATCAGCTTTCCGAAATCATCATCGCGCATCGAACCCAGCATCACCATGCCATTGCCGAAGCGCAGTTGCGCATGCGCGATGCCTCCCTGCGCATCCGGTACGACGAGCTGCGGTTCGAACTCGAAGGCGCGCTGCAGCCAATCAATCGCCGCCGGAGCATCGCGATAGCGCAGACAGGAAATGACAGTGGAAACGGTATCCTTGGCAGGCATGACAACCTCAGCACGAATCTGGCAATGACGACGGAATTTTCGCACGCACTCCCGCGCTGGAGCGTCGGCGTGCCGATCGTGGCCATTATTGCGCTGGCGATCGTCTGGAATCGGCCACTCGAATGGCCGCTGATTGTGGTCGTCGCGCTCGCACTGATCTCAGCGGTGCTGGCCGCCGTGCATCACGCCGAAGTGGTGGCACTGCGCGTTGGCGAACCGTTCGGCTCGCTCATTCTCGCGCTGGCGGTCACCATCATTGAGGCGGGGCTGATCGTCTCCGTGATGCTCGCCGGCGGCCCGACAGCCACCGTCGTTGCGCGCGACGCGGTGTATGCAGCGGTGATGATCGCGTGCACCGGCATCATCGGCGCGTGCCTGCTGGTCGGCGGACTCCGTCATCGCGAGCTTGAATATCGCATCGAAGGCACGAGTCCCGCGCTCGCGGTGTTGGTTGCGTTGGCGACGCTGACGCTGGTCGTACCCGCCTATACGACGACGACTCCGGGTCCATCGTTCTCGACGTTACAACTGGCATTCGCCGGTGTGATGTCGCTGGTGCTTTACGGCGTCTTCGTATTCGTGCAGACGGTGCGGCATCGTGATTACTTCTTGCCGTCCGATGTGGGCGATGAAGCGAGCCACGCTTCGCCGCCGCCCCTCAAGATCGCGATGACCAGCCTCGGATTGCTTGCGATCAGCCTGATTGCCGTCGTCGGTCTCGCGAAATCGCTCGCCCCATCGATCGAAGCCGGTGTGGCCGCCGCATCGGCGCCGCTGGCCGTCGTCGGCATTGTTATCGCAATGCTGGTACTGCTGCCCGAAACCGCGGCCGCCGTGCGCGCCGCGGCGCGCAACCGATTGCAAACCAGCCTGAATCTCGGCATCGGATCGGCGATCGCGTGTATCGGCCTGACGATTCCCGCCGTTGCGGTGGTGTCGATCGCGATCGGCTTGCCGCTCGAACTCGGCATTCCAGCCAAAGAGGTTGTGTTGCTGATCGTGACGTTTGTTGTTGCGGTGCTGACACTGGGCAGCGGCCGCGCGACCGTGATGCAGGGTGCGGTCCACTTGGTGTTGTTCGCGGCGTTTATCTTTCTTGCGTTCTTTCCGTAACCTGCAGCAACTGCGCCAAGTGGTTCACGCGCGGCACGTTGTCGTGCTGCAGCAACTGTAGATGGCCGAACGAAAACGGCGTTACGTGCAACAGGTCGCAGACATGACTACCGATGCGCGCGAGCCAATGCGGAAGAGCAATCGTCATGGCGGGCCGGACGTTCGCGCCGCATTGGTCGATGCGCAAGCGCGCCAGGTATTCGCGAATCGTCATGTGTGCCGCGCCGCCGAGTTCGATCTCCCGCGACGGCAAGCGTTCGAGCTCACACACCACGGCCAGCGCGGCTCCGAGATCATCGACATCGAGCGGAGCGACTCGTCCTTGCGAACTCGCGGGAATGAAGTGAACCGGCCAGCACGCGACCTTGCGAAACCAGCGCGCACCGTAGCCGTCGACACCGTCGAGTAACGACGGTCGTACGATCACGCAATCGAACGAGCGCTGTCGCAGCGCCGTTTCACCATGCCGCTTCGAAATCAAAAAGCGGCTGGTTACACGCTGTTCGAGCCCAAGGGCGGACACATGTACCAGACGCCGCACCGCGGCCATGCCGCATGCATCGGCGAGTGCTGCGGGCGCGAGATGGTGCACCTTGTCGTAAGTTTCCGCGCCACGCTGGCGCAGGATGCCGACGCAGTTCAACACTACATCGACATCCGCGAGCAGCGGATGCCATGCATCGGCGGTCAACAGTTGCTCGAATCGCACGGTGCGGCGTGCGCATCGATGCGCTTGCAATGGCAGACGACGCGCTGCACGCTCC
>JBDTQZ010000220.1:0-4674 GCA_039931935.1 Burkholderiaceae bacterium
CAATCAGCGTCTCGGCCAATCTTCTGCACATCACACTGCAGCAATCGTAGAGTCCGTGATCGTAACTCGCATTGAGTTGTGCGACGACCCGCTCTATGTAGCCCTTCGACTTCGCGAAGAGCTCTGTAGGAAGGACCGAGTTGCTTCGACGCACCCGCTTCACGCCTGCGATTGCATCGTACTTCGCATCGAGTTCAGCACGAGCGCCGATACGAATGCGGAAGGCTTCTTTTCTTGCCTTCGCCGTCCGCATATCACGCGAGAACGCGTCCCTCACGCGAGTGACATTCTGCCTCGGATAGCCCGCTGCGCTGATCTCCTCGGCTAATCGACCGGGCGTGGCGGAGGCGTTGTGATCCTCTCGCCCGTGCCACCAGAGCAAGGCCACGGCGCGATCTGCATTCGAGATTCCATGCTCGAGGATGGCATGAAGGAACTCGCTAGCCGTAGTCAACGTCGACTACCCTACTCTTCGAACGATGGCGTCGCCTTCTGCACAAACGCCTTAGCAACTCGCTCAGCCTTTGATGTCTCGGCAGGGTTGATTTGAATCCCGTCCGGCCGACTCTGAAGCCACGTACAGTTTTTAATAGACCGGCTCGGATTCTTGTCTGTGACGCCGATGCTACCGAGGACTGCAAGGGCCTGCGCCTGCGTAGGGCGGCCAGTGATGCCACCGTGCTTGAACCACACGCAGAGCAAGGTGCCAGCCAACTGGAGACCAGCTACGGAGTTCAGGCCACGAGGCGGAGTGTTCTTCTTGAACGCCTCCCACGACTTTGCGTCCAGCACCAGATACGGTGGCTCACGTGTTGGCTCGCAGGCTCCCACGAGCGCAGCGGTCGTCACGCCCAAGGCTTTGGCAAACTTCTCTACTCCACCCTTTGGCGGTGCATTGTTTACGACATCTTCAACGTCATTGCCGTCCGCAGCCGCTCGGTCATCAAGTGGCGGTGACCCCCCTTGAATTGCCGTAAGTACGCGCCGCCAGAGAAGTTCATCCTCACTCTCCGCAACGACGATTTCGTTTGCCTGCAGGATGATCTTGAGCTTCGCCGTAACAGCCATGCCGCCTCCGGGTTACCACAAACATAACCAAGACATAGCATAAGTCAAGTCTTGTAGGTCTTGTGTGGCTTGTCGAACTGTCTTGACGGGAATGATGGGAAGCAGACTACGACTTTCGGTTTTGGGAGGTCCATGGTCCCTTGGCCACGCGATGACAGTAAGTGACTAACTTTCGCCCCACAGAGAGATAGTCGAGAAGGGCAGGGAGGCCGCAAATGATTTCGATCGACCAGATCCGCCGACTGACCGTCCCATTAGCGGCTGCTTCCGCAAATGGAGATCACATACCGGACCTAATGGCGCGCTACTTCGCCGCTGGTGATGATGGCACTGTCGTGTGGTGGATGACCTACGCCGCGCCAGTGCGACCGCATACGCCCTTCTTGGACGGCTCCCTGGACATTAAGGATGAAGCGGGGGCCGTTATTTCTATCGCTGACGTTTTCGATGGCCGCGAGCCTCAACGTGTCGATGCGCACGCCGCTAGGGGCGGCGAGGCCACAATTCCATTTCGTGTCGAGCTCATGCTTGATTCTCAGCTCGTATCGTACATGCACCAGTACGTTGCGCGGTCCCCCCGTTTAAGCGAGCAACATCGTGCGTTGGTCACAAGGCTGTTGCGTTTCGCCGTTAAGAAGCGGATCGGGTATAACCCGGCGTTTTATTTCCTTGAGGCACTCAGGAATCCGGATGGTCGCGAACGAGAGTTTGCCCGAGCTACGGCGGGTTCTATTCTTGACCTGCATACAATGGATGATCGCCACTTCTTGGCGACCGGCGAAATCCGGCCGTCACCGGAGATCCAGGAGATTTATCGCCGCGACTATGGTTGCGAGACAAATGAGGCTACTGTCGAGGCCTACACGAACGGATTTGTCGGACCGAAGGTCTCCCCCAGCTTAGCCGACAGCGGGCGTGGTCGGGTGCGTTACGCGACACTTCTTGGGATCGCAGACATTCATCGACGCCGTCCTGGCACGAATTGGCCGGACATCAAGAAGAAGTGCGAGGCCTTTGACGATATGCTAGGAGAAGTCGGAGCCGAAATGGGCCTGGAGCGCCTCGTAGCTGTGCGTCACTTCGCCGGTCAGCTTGATGACTTTCTGCCCGTTCAGAAGGGTGCGCGTATAGACCGCGTTTTGTCCCGACTCAAGGCGGCCGTCTGGGACCTAGAGCTCCTTAGCATGCCTGCCATCCGTCTCGCTCAGCCGCCGGAATTCGGAGTGGTTGTCGCGTATCCATGCACTGCCGATCGAAGCTTGGGAGAGTTAGCAAAGTCTTTTACTATTGAACTCGTCGTCGCTCTATCGGACGATCGATATCCACTGCCAGTCTACGGTCTTCGAGATCGGATCCTGCAGCAAGCGCTCGCGATTCGAGGGCGAGGGCGACCATGGACAAGGACGCGCCGGCTTCAGGAAGCCGAATTGGATGCGCTCGTATACGAACGCGAGCAACAAACAATCGCTCACTGTCGATGAGCTTCCTCCGCCGCGCGGTGAATACCAAAGAGCGTTCAGGTGTTCTGCAATGTCGCTCCCCGGTTTTGTCAGCGCCGCATTTCGTACGAACGCTTGAGGCAACGGACGAATACATATGAAGGCTCTAACCGCATGGACGCGATCGGTATCGTCGCGCAGAGGGCGGGTCTAGTTGCTCGCACTGCGGCCTAACGAACGTCGCAGCAGACAAGCACTCTTCGGATGCGGCTTCGCCGCAATGGTGATACTGTGCTTGCAGCTGAACTAAGGCGTTAGCCAGCAGGGCGACCGATCTGACACAACAGGTTCCTGATGTCAATCAATGACTTCGCTCGCTACAGCAGCGTGCTCCATGCGTTGGCCATGGATTTCGTGCGCGCGGTTCCCGACGAAATGTGGGAGTTTACGCCCGATCCTTCTGAACGGTCGGGGTGCACGCCTGCGCCGCATCGGATGGCTCATGGATTCGCCCCGTTTTGCAAACAAGTGCGGCACGTCGTTTGTGTGCGTTCCCCTCGTCGCCAACGCTCCTCGGCGTCCGCTCAACGCAAGCGTTTGGTCGCAACCACATAACGAGTAGATTCAGGCTTCCTCAACCAACAGGCGAGAATTCCATGCGCAATTCCGGCAAAGCCCCAACAATGGTGGTTTGGATTATCTGTCTTGTGCTCTATTTGGTAGCGCTTGCCGCCCATTTTGGCATCGTCACAGTTGATTCGCAAATCGCCGTTTGGTCATGGATTATTGGTCTCGGTCTTCTGCTAGTCGCTTGTCGTGTGCGAGGGCTGTAGAGTCGCTGCAATTTGTAGTGCAACAGCGGCCTAACGATTCATTCAAGCTGCCTAACGTGTGCTGCTGCAGACAAGGCCGCTGAGGTAACGAACGCTGCGCGTTCGCACTTGATTGCTGGCCTTGCAGCAGCGCTGGGGCGTTAGACGGACAATCAAGCCAGTAACCGAGACTTCCAGCCATGAAGCTTCTCTACGCATCTTGTTTCTGCCTTATTGCCTTTAGTGCCACTTTGGGCGCGCAGGGCACAATCCCGAATCGCTTCAAAGATCCCGAAGGTATTACTGCTGACCCAACCGGTCTGCATCGAGACACGACTGTCAGAGCATTCCCCAGGTATCCCCGCGGGTTGCAAGAAAAAGGGATTACTAGCGCGATGGTCGTAGCGTTTGTGATTGATACAACCGGCCGTGTAGAGTTGGAAACAGGAAGCTTTGTCAGGACTTCGCGTCCTGAATTTGTAAAGGCTGTTTGTGATCTGCTGCCGAAACTTCGGTTCCAGCCCTTCCTAGTCGGCGATAAAAAGTGGCGAGTTCTTCTCGTCGAGAGTTTCGCGTTCAATAATTGGCCAGAGCCGGAGACCGCGGCGTCGACCCTGGCAGCACACACACAGGAAGATTTCTCGACGAAACCGATCGTTAAAGTCGTAGCTCAACTTGTATCGCTTCCGCATTGCGACTCTCCAATTATCTAATGAAGCGCAAGCCGTCTACGAACGTTGCAGCTGACCGCGCGTTTCGGATGCGGCTTCGCCGCGACGGTGATAGTGTGCTTGCAGCTGAACTAAGGCGTTAGGCCGCCACTCAGCAGGATGGCGGGCGGGCTTCAATTACCGCCGACGAAAGATGGCTGGAGTGGCACTGCAACCTATCTGTCTGATGTTGTTGTAGGAGCAACATCCTCGGTGCCGCGGACTGGAGCCAGACGTCGATGTTAGTCGCCGTCCCCAAGCAGTTTCCGCGTCGCATGGTCGGTGAGTTCTGCCTCGGCGGTATCCCCACGACTGTCGGGCAACTCTCGCCTTACCGCTCGCCTGGCCATAGCGAGCGAACCAGAGGCGCAGACCGCGCAAGCAAGGGCGAACGTGGGGGCGACCGCTAGCACGTCTCCCCAGCCAAGGGACGCGGCCCTGGCGAAGAGGGCCGATAGCAGAAGGCCGCCCATGGCACCCCACCCTGCAAAGCGCGGAAGCGACATCTGATCAAGCCTGCGACGGACCTCGGTCAGCGCGAGGAGCGCGGAGAATATGACCCCGGCAATGAAGCCGATTACACCAAAGACGAGAGGAAACGGGGCGTCGGCACGGAAGCGAGTCACCACCGCCAGCACGATGCCC